>DATIKU010000033.1 GCA_035477215.1 Spirochaetota bacterium
TCCAAAAAATAGCGGGTCTTTCGACACGCCGATTGACGGCACCGATAGAATGCGGGGCTCGTAATAGATGTCCTCGTACATGCTCCCCACGGGACGGCCTGAATCGTCCAGCATCGCCTTATCGCAAAACCCCGTTGTCGCTCCCAGCCTGAGAAGCCGCTGCATCGGAGGCCCGAAGTCGTCGAAATGGAAATATATCGTTTGCGTCGCGGGATCAAATAAAAACCCCTCGTCCTGCAATCTCAGCGATTCCCATGTCAGGCACTTTGTATAGGCCACGCTATCGACATAGCACGATCCGACCTTCACAATCGCTGAAGCCTCGTCCTCGTAATACCCGGTCAGGCCATCGCTTCCGGGAACAACCACGCCATCCCAATTTATCCGGTGCCCCCATATTCCGGGCTCGACGTTGATACACGTGTCCCTACGGATAGGGATGTCTATCTCAACGAGGATGGTTTTGTTAAGGGATTCAATCATGTTATTACCGACGGCGCGAAATTATGCTTGACTTTTGCTATGTGCGGTATTATCTTGACTTTATCAACTAAAACGGAGGATGCAAAATGAAAAAGATTATTATACTTATGGTTCTGGTTCTTTATTCCGGGTGCGCAACGTATACCAAAAACGTGGCCGATAAATACTGCGAAAAATCCATCTCGCAGACCGGACAAGTTCGGGAAGCGTACTTCATTAAGATTAAAGTTCAATCTGTTCATTTCGTTGACAAACAAGTCGGTAAAGATGAGTTTGAAAAAATAAACATAGGTGATAAAATAGGACTTTATTAAAATAATCATGTTATTTTTTCAAAGATCAATTCTGAATAATATTCATTGACACCGAGGCTCATCGGGTTCCCCTTGTTTCCTGGGATATTTGTTGCTACGCCGACCTTATGTCTTAGCTCAAAAACTGTTTCAACTGAGAGGCTAATAATACCATTGATCGTTGATCTGGAAGTGGTCGGAACACCTGAGTCTGGAGAAAATTCATTTGACCCATATAAAGAAATGCTTGCAGCAGAAACATTATATAATGCACAGCGATGATCTTCGACATAATATGATGGAGCAGATGCAAAAACTTTATACTTCCCGGGTGGTACTGTTATCTGATTCGACAATAATGATATACCGATATCATTGGTTACGATAGTATTTAAATCACGTGTGAACCAGTTAGTTGATGCAATACCGCCGCCAGGAGTTCCCGATGCCTGTTCTTCGCGGAAATGGGCGATATTCGTGTTTACGTCATGACGGAATACTCTTTTAATATATTGCGTGGATGATAAAAAAATCTCAAACGGCAAATACCTGTTCACGCTGATCGCGGACTGATACCATCCCTGAAGGTCATCACGCCATACCGGCGCGTCATTCGTGAACTCGGCCGTCACGGAAGCACCGGAGGGAATGAGCTTGATGTAGACAAGACCGTCTGCCGGGGAACCGCCTATCGCCTCATCGGCCCCGAACTCGTACAGCGTGCCCCCGACCTCAACCACCGAACCGGCCGCAATCTCGGGTTCGTCGGTCGTGTCATAATTCGTCAGCGACACCGAGCACAGGCCCCGGAACGTGAGATTGTTCGTCACCATCAATGCGGTTATATTGGGATCACCGGCCCCATAATTGCTTACTCTCGTACCCGCCATTATTCCCCCAATTCAAACGGCACTTCGAATTCCTCGCCGTCGATCTCAATGTAATATATCCCGCCCGTGATTCTCGCCTTCTCATCGTCGGCAGTAACCTCTAACGATTCCATCACGCTATCTATTGCCTCTGATATTTCAACACTTCTTTCGAGCCCGTTCTCCAGCACGAAATCCTGCTCCGGTGTCCAGCCCCCACGGAAGACGATAACGCTCATCAATAGACCTCGGTTATAATCAACTGACCGGTCCAAGGGTATTCATACCCGGCTTGCCGGGTGAACTTAGGCCGCTGTTTGAACACGCAAAACATCGGCGTTTCGAACACCAGATCATCGGGCCATATCAGCATCATCCAGGGCCGGAACGTGCGTACGCGCTCGTACATAGACAAGATGGCCTTCCGCTCAAGGTCCGATACCTCTGGGAGATTGATCGTGTATTCGCGAAACAGAACACCGGAAAATCCGTAGACCTGCCTGGTCTCGGAAAACGCGGCCGTGTCTTTCCCGGCGTAGTCGGCGACATGATCCGGTTTCATCGGCGGTCCCTCGGTCGATGGGCCGAGGAACATGTACCCGATCTCGATAAACCCAGAAGTGTTCGCGGCGTCGTCAACGACAATACGCCAGTAAGCATACGTAGCGGCCGTGAACTCGTACGCGGTCACATAGGGGACAACGGTAATGTTCTCGTCGAATGAAGGCGCGGTCCATATGTCGGTCGCGTTGCCCTGAAGCTTCAGCGTTGCCGTGGCGGTGAGATTGTGATTGAGCAGATACAGCGCGGAAACATCGGCACCTATCCCGGCCGCTGTAAGATACTGATCGGTCTTCGCCGCAGTCTTCCACGTCCGGGTCGTGTTCTTGACGATCACGTTGCCAATCGGATTATTGACGTTCTCGGTTGACGGATACAGCGTCGCCACGGCGAGCTTATTGTCCCACAGTATTCGCATCAGTTTTTAACCAGCGACCGCATGTCGATGCGGATCGTCCCGTTTTTTGTGCCCTTCGTCACGTACTCCCCGATCGCAACGCCACCGCTTTCGAATATCACATGCAGCGTGGACGCGCTCGCGGAACTCGCGCCCTGAGCGGCTACGATGTTCTGTGCCAGGTTCTCGTAGACCTCGGGAGTGAGAGGAGCCACGAGTTCATTTGCCCCGCCTTCGCCTGTTATTACCGGTACACCGCCGCGCGTGGCCTGAACAATACCACCCTCGGCAAGCTCGGGAAGTGGCTGCGCCGCTATCAGCGCCGTCTGCGCCGCTCCCATCGCTCCGATAATCGCCGCCATCGCGATCCCAACCCAGGGGGGGCCGGACCTCGCCAGGGCGTTGGTAATGCCGAGAGCGGTATTCATGATCGACTGAGTTATGTTTATGACCTTCGCGCGCTTCGCCGCCTCGTACTCGATCTTGCGCTTCTTCTTGTCGATATCGTCAGCGAGTGCCTGCTCGCGTCGGGCCCGCTCCTCGTCAAGGGCTTCAAGCTTTTTCGTGCGCTGCTTCTCGGTCAGAACCGAGTTATTGATCTGGTCTTCCTGCTCCGCGTACCACTCTTCAATCGCGGTCTGTCTCTGGGTCTGCTCGTTGTCGAGGGCCATTGTCTGATTGGTCGAATACTGCTGGAAAATCGAACTCAGTTGAGACACCGAAGACTGCGCGAACGACACCGCTGTCGTAATTGCCTCAAAGCGCGCCTGCTTCTGCGCCTGCTCCATCTCTTCGGCTTTGGTTAAGATGTCATTAAGCCATTTTATAGATTCCTCAGAAGACTTCTTGTCGGCTTCGGATTGTGCCTGCGCGGCCTTTCTCCGTGACGCTGTTTTCGCGTTGTCGGCATCAAGCGCGGCCTGCTTGCCTACGTTATTGTATACCTCGCGAGTCTTAGCGAGATCGCCCTCGATCTTGCCAACTGCAAATTGATATGTCAGAGCCGCGCGTTTCGCGTCAACAGCGCCCTGCATCGCACTCGCCGCGAGTTGCTTATTGCCAAAAACCCCGTAAATCTTGCTCGCCATTTCGGAGGCGCTGGAAATAATATTGAACTTCAGAGCTTGCATCTGTGCGCCCCATACAGCAACCTGCTGATACGCCATGCGAAAACCGAGCACGGATTTAGCCACAAATTCGCCAACGGCACGGCCGAGATTTATAGTCTTATCTCCTGATGCTATAAGATCGGATAGGAAAAGCTTCACCGTCGGCACAAGCTGTTCTCCGAATGTGCGAAGAGCTATGTCTCCGATGTCGTCCCATGTGGATTTTAAGCCTTCAAGAGTGTTCGATTGCTTGGCCAGCATCTGATAAAATCTTCCACCCTCTCCGGTGGCATCGCGGAAAGCCTGCTTTACCATGTCGCTTGAAATGGCACCCTTCTCCATTTCTTTTTTAAGCAGTCCCATCGACTTTCCGGTCTTCTCGCTCATTACTTGGAGAGGGTTAAATCCGGCGTTAATCATCTGCAACAGGTCTTGACCCATGAGACGGCCAGCACTCGACATCTGAGCGAAGGCAAGAGTCAGAGAGTCAAGTTTTTGCTGGTTACCTCCGGATACGTCTCCGAGCATTTTTAGAGTTGGCACGACCTCTTCAGCGGCTGCACCGAAGTTAAGCAACAACAATGCGTTACGCTGTAATCCCTCACTCTGTAATGGAGTTGCCGCCGCGAAGTCCTGGATTTCCTTTAACATCTTTTGAGCTTCGCCGGAACTACCGAGCATAACGCCAAACGCGACAGCCTGCTTTTCATAAGCACCTGCCGCTTTTAATCCAGCCGAGACTATTCCCTTCAAGGCGACCACGGCAACACCAACGGCACCGGCGGCGGCTATAGAAGCGGTCCTAATCCCTCCGAAAGAAGCCTCCCCGCTTTTCCCGGCTTTACCCATCTCGGATTGTATCTGCCCGAGCTGCTTCCGCATCTCGGTCATGTCGGCCTGGACCTGATAGATGAGCTTTCCCGCGTCGATTCCGGTCATTTCCTGATTACCCTTTTACCGTCTTTATCGGGCGACACCGGGAGATAATCGGGATACTCGTCAACTTCGAGATGCTTCCTCCGGTCATACGGTATCCTCTCCCAGTACCACACAGTGTCATCAATCGTCATTCCATACAGCACTTCAGCGAGCTTCCAGCGATACCATGAGCACACGCCGGATATGATCTCCTCGTACCCTACTCTACGGCCGCGGCCCCTTGTTTTTGCGGCTCTTGCGGTTCCTCCTCCGCGTCCGCATTTTTTTTTTCGGGCTCCGCGAACAGGAACACTATCATCGCGGTCATGGACCTCATATCAAGACGATGTTCAATCCATTCCGGGCTTACCCTATCGTTCTCGGGTACTCGCTGATTTAATATGGTCGCCAACACCTTCATCGCAACCGCGCGGGACTCCTCGTCCTCGTCGGGAGTGCCGAAGCGGCCATACGCGGCCGCATTCTGGCTTATCACCAGCGATGTGATGGCGGGTATTATCGGAACATCAAATACCCGCCCGCCGAGCGTTATAGTCTTGCCTTCCTCGAAAAACTTGTCGGCGTCGAAAGACCTCATTACGAATAACTCCTTTCGTCGATGATCTCATACAGCTGGTCCCCAGCGGTCCTGGTAGTGTCGAGATCGCCAACCATTTCAAACGAGGTCTCCATCACGTCATCGGCGTCGTCGGACGGGAATGTAAACTCGAACCCCTTCGCGACCTTACCGGCGTAGATGGTGAGCTGGAGCTTCTTCCCGTTCGCGTCGGTATGGATGAGGCGGCACACCCTGGGGTTGATCGTGAACTTGCCGCCGCTCGTGAATTTGATCGAGGCGTTCGGCGTGTAGTCATAGTCGATGGTAAGATTCTGCGCGGCCGTGGTGAACGTCGCGCTGTCAATCGGCATCACGCCATACCGTCCGTCAGGCATCAGGACCACGAAATAATCAGTACCCTCGACCAATACAGCGTTTGTGCTGCCGACAACACTGTTGACGGTAATGATTGTTCCGTCTCCGTTCTGGTGCTCAATCGGTATAACCTCGTTAAACACCCATGTCCCCGACACCACAAGCTGCTCTTCACCCCCAACAATCGTACCAGCAACAGGGGTAAGCACGTCAAGGCCCCCGCGCGCGACATTTAGCCTGTTAAGATCGAGTTCAAGCAATCCAGCCGCAAGCTTCGCCTTCTGGTTCTTGATCCTCTTGATGGGCCTACCCGCGTTATCGGTTTCAATCTCGACCTCTTCCCACTCCTCGGTAAAAACGGCCCCGCGAAGCGCCCCCATCGAGGCAAGCGTTTCGATCGATGACCCGATCTGGAAGTCACCGCTCCCAAATATAAACTTGTTAGTATTCGCCGTAACCTGACTCATTATTATTCTCCCTTATACATGATCTGAAAATCGGTCGCGTAATGATAGAGATTCGTCTCATCTTCGCGTAACCGTGTACGACTGAGGTATATTATTTTCGGGATATCAACGCCTCCCGATATACCGCTATAACCCTTCAGCGCGTCGATAATGGCGTTGCTCGCCTGCTTCGCCGTTATGTCACTGGCGGCAAATGCGCTGACCTGAAACCGATAACGCCCAACCTTCGCCTCCGCGATCTCCCCACCAGAAACTTCAAAGAAGCATACCGCCGGGTACGTCGTACTCCGCGGCAACCAGCCCGAATAAATCCTGGTGCTCACGATTGCGGCGAGGGCTGTGCTCGCCTGTAACCGCGCGAGTATTCCGGGTTCAACCAGCGTTGTCATTTCACCGCCTTGAGATTGCGCTGGAATATGCGCTCAACGTCGCGCCTTGAATTATCTCCAGCCGGCCGGAGATAGGGCTGCGCGCGCATCCTCCGCGTGCCGAACTCAAGATACGCCGCGTATGAAGCGTTCGCGCTTACCTCGGCCGTCAAATCAGAGGCTTTTACCTGGTGCGTTATGGACCGTCTCAAATTCCCGGTGTCTACCGGACACGCAAGCTTTGCCCTGGTCTCAATCAGGAGCGCGGATTCATTCAGGGACTTCACGCAAGCGGCCCTGATCTTTGCCTCGACTTCGGCGTGTTTGAGTTCGACTCTCATTCCGTGCGCTCCAAATCGAGTGATAATTGCGCCGTGAAAGGAGGCCTGTTCACGGCGACGACCCGGTATGTATCGCCATCGATAACGGCCGTGTCGGCTGTGATGATATCGAGGTTATCGCAGAGCATGCGATGAGTGAAGAAGTCAGTGGCCTTGCTCGCCGAAAACTTCTGATACGCCGAAGCCGCGTAAACGTGGGCCCGGAACGTCAGGTAGTCGGCCCATGTCTCAGTCGGCTGACCGTTCGCGTCCTGCCCTATCGTGGCGCGGCGCGTGGTCACGTCCTTGTTGTAAAGATCGGGCTTCATATAACCCTCACGTAACGGCCTATCATGCCGACAATGCTCTTCGGATATCCTTCGAGCATATCCTCTGCGGTATAACTGTAGCCGCCGGTGCTCTCCGATTTTAATCCGTGTCGCTTGTACAGGTTATACCCGACCATGAGCGCGGCCACGTAATCGGCACCGCCCGGATAAAGCGTCATCAACACGCCTTCGCCTGCAGCGGTTGCCGCGGTGTCGAGCGTGATTGTCTGCGCGCTCCAGTCCCACGACAGAACTTTACCGGTCATACCGGCGCCACTTATAATGTCATGCCTGATAATACGCTGAAACAATGCGTCAATCTCGTCAGTCTCGTCCAGGAGATACGGGTCGGTGTCGTTGTTAACCTCAATGTCAGACAGCACAGAGCCACCGCTCGAAAACGTGGCCAAGAAGCGCGAGAAATTGACGTTTCTGATGCGCTCGTAATCGGCCTCGACACCAGGTATAATCGCTGAAATCTTTGATTCCACAATCTCATCAACCACGTAAAGGATGGTCCCGCCCCAGGCGGTAGGAATCGTTCCCGTGGCGTAGAAGCTGTTTCCGACCTCAATCGAGGACGTGCCCACGTTCGCAAAATTACCGGTCGCGCCTTTGACCTTGACCGTGTATTTCTGGCCGACCGTGAGTAGCCCCGAAGCCTGGCAGGGGTCCGTCAGGCCCAGGAATGCCTTCACTTGTGCGGTGGTTACGATCATTACTTCCTCGCCTTGATTATGGCCTGCATGATCTCGGGCTTCCTCTCTTCGGGGATGCGCTTCCAGTAGTACCCGGCCGCGCCCGCGACTTTACGGATTTCCTTCTCGTTGTCGGGATCGGAAAAAAATGATTCCACCTGGTCTTCGGAAACATAGATGTCGTTGCCCGTCGGATCAACCGCTTTCCTCGCCATTGCTTTCTCCTCCTGAAATTATACGGCTTGCAAAGCGGCACCTTGATGCCGCCCTGTAAATCGTATTACGTGGATGCCGCGATTTACCCCTTATCCCAGCAACAGCGCGAGGGATTGCGGGTTCATCACCTCGGCGCCCCACACGAGACCGATTTCAAACTTAACCATCCTGTGAAGCCGGTACATGGCCACCTGTATGGCAAGGCCAGTAATGGGATCGGTGACAACGGTCACATCGGCGGCAGAGTCTCCACCTGCGGGCATGATCGGAGGACGTGCGGCCATGTGGATCGCCCGGCGATGGAACGCCATGTTCGCGCGATACGAAGCGCCGGTTTCGATCTCGTCGTTGATCGCGGTCGCCACGAGGAGGCCCGGCTTCTGGATCACGATATTCCCGGCAGCGGCCCCGGATACCGTCGCGGACTGAATGACGTACTTATTCATATCCGTACCGGCTCCCACTTTAGTGGTGTTCCGCATGATGTCCCCGGCAAGAACGGTCCCGAGGTCGGCACCATCGACCGCGATGGTGGTTTCCCCGATAGGTTCTATGGCGGTGCAATCCATGCCAACGCCAGCGGTCCCGGCGGTGTGGTATTTGATCGCAGCCGATTCACGGACCGCGAAACCGTTCAGCGGAAGAAGCTCCCCGCGCCTGAGAGTGGCTTCGGTGTTGGCCGCATAAAACGAGGTCAGCCCCGGGAGGGACCGAAGATTCGCGCCGGCCGCGCTGTCGATTACGAGATGGCGGTCAGCGTCCGGAACTCCGTTGTCGTCGAGTATCTTCCGGAGCTGCGCCGTAACGTCGGCAAACGTCGACGCAAACGGGGTAACGCCCTGGGTGCCATAGGCCCGGCACGCCTTGTAATACAGGGCCGCAAGATCGGCTTCGACCAGGTTCACCAGGGCGCGGAACGCCTCGGAAAACTGATCCTGAACGATCTTGTCCTTCATCGCCCCCAGGCTGACTTCCTCTTCCCCGTTCCACTTCACCGGAGCCTGATACGCTTTATTGAGCGTCATGTCGGTATAGCTGACGGTCTGTTCGCCTTCGTCTGCCGGGGCCACACCGTAAACTATCGGCTGCGGTGTGATGGACGGGACTATGGGGCTGCGTACAGTCTGGCCGTAAGCCGCACCCGCTGCGGTCGCGTCGCGTGAAACCGCCATAATGAGCCCGGTCATTTCGCGGAAGACCTGAGTCGCCGCCTCGTAAATTACCGGGATAAGGCCAGTCAAAGTATTAGCTGCCATTTCTTACTCCTTGTCAATAATAGTGATGCCGCTGTCTGGTTTGGCAGCGGCCGCCTTCTCTGCGGGAGAGAGTTTTTCGAAGTCCGATCTGGTGATCGTTTTACCGGACCGATCTTCGCCCGGAGTCGGAACATCCCTCCCTATGGATTTGAACTTTGCTTCGACGATCTCTTTAAGCTCGGCCTCGCGTGCCTTCTTGAATGTCTCGATGTTCGCCTTCGTGGAGTCCTCGTCAGTACCAACGAGAAAATCAACGTATTCGCCGCTGATCTTCGCGGCCGAAAACTCCTTCGCCACAAGCGACTTCAACGCCTGGCGCTTGAGTGCGGCTTCATCATCAGCAGACTTCTTTTCCATCGCGGCAATCCGCGCCTCAAGCGCGGCTTTCTCGGGGTCTTTCGGAGGGTTCTTCTTCAGGTACTCTTCGGCAACCAGCTTTTCGAGGTTGTTCGTCTTCCAGGTCTCAATGGACTTTTCAACCTCTTTGTCCTTCGCGGACTGGATTGCTTTCTTGCCCTCGTCACCCTCGAGCCACTTCGCGACGATCGCCTTTTCCGATTCCGGCGAAACCTTGCCAAGCTCCGCAAGAAACGCCTTTACAGCGGCGTCGTCCTTGTTATCAGCCAAAAACTTTTTAAT
>DATIKU010000034.1 GCA_035477215.1 Spirochaetota bacterium
ACGCGTGCTGCTCGACATCGAAGACGACGATGCGGCGCGCGAGTACATGCGGGCACTCAGGCAGAATCCGAAGCGCATTGCTTTTTACGGTTATATCGAGCGCATAGACGTGCGGTGGCACGCGGGGCCGATTGAGGGTGATTATCTTTTTTAGCGCGGCATCGCGCCTTTCCGGAACGCGGTTTCAGCCGACGACAACCGGCCTGGGCATCTTCATCCTGCGCCCCTTTATCTTTTCGAACGAAAGGCGCAGCGCGCGCGCGTTCATCCCCAGAAACTTCATGTACGGAGTTTTTACGATATACGCGTGGAATTTCCGGAGATCGTTTTCGAAGTAGTCGTCGAAGCGTTCGCGCGAGTTTCCATGGGAGGCCTTGTGCGAGGCGAGACGCCGTATGTCGCCGTTGAAATAGGGGCTTATATGGTAGAGCTCATGGAAAATCACCTTGAGCTTCTCGATTGGCGAGAGGTTGAAGAAGCGGGGATGGTAAAAATAGATGAGGTAGCGCTGGTCCACGCCGCCGTTACGGAGGCGCGGCATGGCGTAGAGCTTCCCCCGGTAGCGCAGCGTTTCGGCGCCGTCCTTGAAGCGCAGCGGCACCAGCTTGCCGAAGGTGCCGCCGCTCGCGTTCGACCGGTTGGTTGCCATGCACACCAGCACCCTGCGCGCGTCCACATGGCTGAAGGCCTCGCAGCGGGAGGCGATCTCCTGGATTATAAGCGTGATGACGTCGGTGAGGTTTATCTCCGGGAGCTTCAACCGCCCTTCCCCGCCTGTGCGATCATCTCCTCGGCGTGGCGCACCGACAGCTCGGTGACCTTCTCGCCCGCGAGCATCCGCGCGATCTCGTTTACCTTCTCCCGGCGGGCGAGCTTCTTTACCAGGGTCGTCACGCGGCCGCCGATGTTCTCTTTCTGAACGGTGAAGTGAACGTCGGACATCGCGGCGATCTGCGGGAGGTGCGTGATCACGAGTACCTGCCGCTCCTTCGCCAGGGACTCGAGCTTTTTCCCGACCACCTCGGCGGTCTTGCCGCCTATCCCCGCGTCCACCTCGTCGAAGACCAGGCTTTCGACGATGTCCGCCGAAAGTATCACCTTTTTGATGGCGAGCATGATGCGCGACATCTCGCCGCCGGAAGCGGCCTTGCGAAGCTGCCTGAGGTCCTCGCCCTCGTTGGCCGATAGCAGGAACTCTATGCGGTCGAGCCCGTGTGGATAGAGCACGTAGCGCTTGTTCTCGGTCTCGATCTCGCCGTCGGGCGAGAGCTCCCGCTTGATCGATATGCGGAAGACCGTTCCGGGCATGCCGAGGTCTGCGAGTTCCCTCATAACCTTTTCTTCGAGGTCCTTGGCGGCGAGCCTCCGTTTTTCGGAGAGGTCCAGCGCCGTTTCCTTTGCTACCTGCACCATCGCGCGGTAGTCGGCCTTAAGTTTCTCGATCTGCTCCTCGGAGGACGAGATGGCGTCGAGCTCGCGTTTTGATTTCTCGGCGTAGTCGAGCACCTCGCGCACGGTGTTGCCGTATTTCTTCCTTAACGAGGAGATCAGCGAAAGGCGCTCCTCGACCTGGTTGATCCGCTCGGGCGAGAACTGTATGTCCTTCTCGAAGGTTCGAAGGTCCGCGGCCGCGTCCTCGAGCGAAAAGAGCGAGGTGCGGACGGTTTCCAGGATGGAGGATATGCGCGCGTCGAAGCCCGATATGGCCGAGAGGCTCTGGTCGGCGCGCTTGAGGCTCTGGACAATGCCGCCGTCGCCCTTGAGCAGCGACGAGCTGGCGTTTATCTCGGTGAAGAGCTTTTCCGAGTTCTGCAGGAGAGCCGATTCGTTTCGCAGCTCGTCCTCCTCGTTCGGCTGGAGGCGGGCGGCCTCGATCTCCTTGATGGCGTAGCCAAGAAATTCGATCTTGCGCGCCTTCTCCTTTTCGTCGATCTCGAAGGAGCTGATGCGCTCCTTGAGATCTGAAAGGCCGCCGTGGAGGCCGCGCACCTTTTCGACCAGCGTGACGAGGCGGGCGAAGCTGTCAAGCGTCTCGCGGTGCTTGGCGATGCGCATGATGTTCTGGTGCTCGTTCTGCCCGTGGATGTCGACCAGGTATTCGGAGAGCGCCTGTAGTTTGGCGATGGGGATCTGGGTGGCGTTGGCGAAACAGCGGCCCTTGCCGCTGGTGTAGATCTCACGCCTGAGCACGAGCGTGCCGTCGTCGCAGTCGATGCCCGATTCGTCGAGGATCGCGCGCACTTGAGGCACCATGGAAACGTCGAAGACGCCCTCGAGCGCGGCGCGCTCGAAACCGGAGCGGATCTGGTCGGTGGTCATTTTGTCGCCGAGCACGCCCGAGAGCGCGTCGATAAGGATGGATTTTCCGGCGCCCGTCTCGCCCGTGAGGATGTTGAGGCCCGCGCCGAAGGGTATCTTTAGGTCGTCGATGATTACGAAGTTTTTTATTCGCAGCTCAGTCAGCATGTCAGCCGTCACCGTTTACGTTTTTTCCCCAGCCGAGTTTTCTTCGTAAAATTTCGTAATAGTCCCGTGCCGGGTGCTGAATCAGGTGGACCTTTTTTTCGGAGCCGCGGACGCGGATCTCATCTTCGCCCTCAATGGGGATAGCCTCCTGTCCGTCGATTGTCAATAATAAATTTTCGAAGTCCGAGACAATCCGCGCCCGGAGCGTCGTGTGCGCCGGAATTATCATGGGACGCACGGCGAGCATGTGCGGGCAGATGGGGTTGAGCACGTAGGCGTTGTCGATGCTGGGAATGACGATGGGCCCGCCGGCCGAAAGCGAGTATGCCGTCGAGCCGGTCGGCGTCGCGATGATGAGGCCGTCACCGGAGTAGCTGTTAAGGAAGGAGTCGTCGAGCTCGAGGCGGACGCCAATGGGGCGCGAGAAGGCCCCCTTCGATATGACGGCGTCGTTGATGACGGTCGCGGTGCGAAGCTCCTCTCCGTCGCGGATGAGCGAGGCCTCGAGCGTGGAGCGCGCGGACGATTCGCGCTTCCCCGCGACGACCTCGTCGAGGTAGCACAACGCCTCGCCGGGTGAAAACTCGGTGAGGAAGCCCAGGCGCCCCCGGTTGATGCCGAAGAGCGGCGCGTCCCTGCCCGCGAAGAGCCGGGCCGTGCGAAGGAAGGTGCCGTCGCCGCCGACGACGATCACGAGTTCCGATACCGCAACGAGCTCCCCCTCGTCCACGCGGTGTTTCGACAGGGCGCCGTCCGCGAATAGTTCGATATCGGGAAGGAGGGTGCCTATGCCCCGCTTTGCAAGGAACGCGACGATATCGCCCACCAAGGCGAGCGAGCCGGTGTCGTCCGGGCGTATATGGATGGATGCGGTTTTAATCATGGATACCGTGCCGTGCGCACGTCCGTTTATATGCGCGGGGGGCGCCGGGCGTCAATGAAATTATGGGAAGGGGGGCCGGGATAAAAATACCTTGATTTTGCCGGTCGCGCGAGTCACAAGGAACTATCCGCGCATACAGCCGATGAAGAACGCGATCAACATCCTCGCGCTTGTCGCGATTACCGCCCTGCCGCTCGTCCTGTTCCCGGACCGCGCACCCGGGCCACCGGAGGCCGGGGCGGTGCGGAGCGTCGTGTCCCTATCGCCCTCGATAACCGCCGCCATCGTCGATCTCGGTGCGGCTGACCTTCTGGTCGGTGTGAGTTATCGTCATCCGCCTCTTTCGCGGAGCGTCGAGGTTGTGGGCGATCTCGCGCGCGTCGATATGGAGCGGATCGTGGCGCTCGATCCGGACATTGTGTTCTTCTCGGCCGAGGACGGGGCGACGCAGATGGCGGACCGTGTGCGGGCGATCGGTGTCGCGGCCCACCGTTTTGGCCGCAACAGGGACTTCGACGACATCTGCGCGCATTACATCGATCTGGGCGATATCCTCGGAAGGGGAGCGCGTGCGCGCGAACAGGCCGGCGAATACCGGCGACAGCTCGGCCGCATCGCCCGCGCGCCGGAAGCTCCCCGGGTTGCGCTTTTCATCTCTCACGAGCCGCTCATCCCCGCGGGCGGAGGCTCGTTTGTGGGCCGCATAATCGAGGCCGCGGGAGGGCGTAACGCGTTCGGCGGCATTGATCGGCCGTTTCCCGTGGTCTCCGCCGAGCACCTCGTTCTGCTCGATCCGGACATCATAGTCTCGATCGCCGCCGGCCCCAGGCAATTTTTTTCCTCGGGCGCATTCCGCCGGATGCGCGCCACGCGGCGTGGCGCGGTGCGCCGCATCGACGCGGACCTTGTCGGCACGTACACGCCGCGAAGCTTCGTCGCCGCGGCCGCGGAACTGAGGAGGTTGATCGCCGATGCCGGCAAGAGTTAGGCCCCTTTTCGCCCTGGCGCTGCTCGTCGCGCTCGGGACGCTCGCGATACTCCTGGCGCTTTCGTCCGGATCGACCTACCTTGCCCCGGCGGATATCGCCAGGGCGCTTGCAGGCGACCACGGCACGGCCGAATATCGCATACTGGTATACCTGCGCCTTCCCCGCGTGCTCATGGCGCTCGTGGTGGGGGCGTCGCTTTCGGTCAGCGGCGCGATGTTCCAGTCGCTTTTCCGAAACCCCCTGTCCGATCCTTACACCGTCGGGGTATCCGGCGGCGCGGCCCTCGGCGCGAGCGCGGCGATCGTACTGGGCTCCCCCTTCGCGCTGGTGGCCATTTTCGCATTCATGGGAAGCCTTGCCGCCATCACGCTCGTGTACGGGCTTTCCCGCCTTCGGGGACTCGGGTCGGGCGGGATAATCCTGGGCGGAATTTCGCTCAGCTTCATTTTTTCCTCCGGGGTCATGCTCATCTTCGCGCTCGCCCGCCCCGAGGCGGTGCACAGGGCGCTCATGTGGCTGATGGGGGACCTCTCGCTCGCACGCTACGACGCGCTCTACCGCATGGGGGCGTTCGCGCTGGTGTTGCTCGGCGCGGCGCTGCTGCTGCACCGTCATCTCGACGTCATATCGTTCGGCGGCGATTTTGCCCGCTCGCTCGGCGTGGCGGGTGTCGATGCGCGCGCGGTGTTCTGGATCGGCGGACTCCTGGCCGCGCTTTCGGTGGCGCTGGCCGGGGTGATCGGCTTCGTCGGTCTGATCGTTCCGCACGCCATGCGCGCGCTCGTCGGCCCCGTCCACCGGCGACTCCTCCCGGCCTCGGCCGCGGCGGGTGCGCTTTTTCTCGTTGTGTGCGATACGATCGGAAGGACCGCGGCCATGCCGTATGAAATACCGGTGGGCGTTATAACAGGTTTTCTCGGAGGCATATTCTTCCTCGTCCTTCTGCTCGGAAGGGGGAGGAGCATGGGATGATGTCATACTTCGAACGTGCGATGCCCCGGGGGCGCAACCGGATGCAACGTCGGGAACGGGACCGCACGCACGACGGGCCCCCGCGCGGAGAGCATATGGCCGCGCGGGCTGATGTGATTCCGAATGAAGGAACACCGCGATGAAGCTGATCGAAATACGGGATGTGCGCGCCGGGTACGGCGGCGGCGACGTGCTGAAGGGCGTCAGCCTGTCGTTCGTGGAAGGGGAGATGACGGCGATCATCGGCCCCAACGGCGCCGGCAAGAGCACGCTCCTGAAAACGGTCTGCGGTGCGCTCAATCCCTCCTCGGGTGAAGCGCTGTTTCGCGGACGGCCGATCTGCTCGATCGGCGAGGCCGCGCTCGCCCGCGAGCTCGCCGTCGTTCACCAGCTCATGGAAAACATTCCGCCCTTTTCCGTGTATGAGTTCGTGCGCCTGGGTAGATTCCCCTACCGGGCGTTCTGGCGCCTTGATTCTCCCGGAGACGACGCGAGGATAGAAGAAGCCCTTGCGGCCGTAGGGGCCGGTCATCTACGTACCAGGACCATCACCGGGCTTTCGGGCGGGGAGCGCCAGCTGGTTTACCTGGCGCGCGCCCTTGCGCAGAGCGAGCGCGTCATCATCCTGGACGAACCGGTTTCGCATCTCGATATACGGCATGCGGTCAGGGTGATGGACGTTCTCCACGAGCTCAACACCGCGGGCACGACCATCATCACGGTCCTGCACGACATCAACCTCGCGTCGGATTACTGCCAGCGTATCGTCGCACTCAGGGACGGCTCCGTCTTCGCCGACGGCCCGCCGGGGGAGGTGATACGCTACCAGGTGATGGAGCCCCTTTTTGACACGGTCTGCGTGGTGTTTGAGAACCCCATCACGAAAAAGCCGTACACCTTTCCCGTCCCCCGGCATGCGAAGAGTTAAGCGCTGCGGGCTCCATTTGTTGGTCGCCGGGGAGCGCCCGGCCGGCGAAGAAATTATGACTGGACATTATTCCTTTTTTTAATTATATAATGACACATATAAATATTCGAGCTGTACTTTTGGATCAGCGACACCCGGGCCTTCGCCGCGGGTAATATCAGGCCGATCGGAGGAGCATCATGAGCAAGCGTTACCAGTCGGGGATGTTTTGCGTCGATATCAGCTGCCCGCGCCACAAGCCGCTTGAGGGGCTCGAAGGGGACGCATACCTGAACAAAAAAGCGGAGCATTGCAAAGAGTGCTATGCGTGGATGTTTTTCAGCTGGCTCAGAGACAAGAATTACCGCATCGTGCTTACCATGCCTGAAATGGCCTCAAGGGAGCTCGTCGCGCGCATCAAGGGGATCGACCCCGTCCGGGTCGAAGACCTCACCGAGGACGAGATTCTCTGCCTCTGAACGAAGGCGCGTACCGCACTTTTCGACAGGGGCGGCAAAGCGCCTTCCCTGGCAATTTCCGGGTATTCGTGCCTCCGGCAACCGGTTCCGCGCCGGAGGCGGATAAATTTTAATTGAAAAGCCGCGTCCGGGGTGAGCCAATAGGGAAAAATCGAGGATGGGGGTATCCCATGACACGACGCCTTTCCCTTTTTCTTTCCGTCGTTTTTTTTATCCTGGCGGCCGCGGCGGTGATGATCCGCGTAGCGGCGGCGCCTTCCGCCGGAAAATCCGCGGCCGAACGGCTGGGCATAATCCATCCGACGGTGGTCGCCCACCGCGGCGCCTCGTACCTCGCGCCCGAGGCCACCGCTCCCGCCTATATCCTCGCCAGGGAGCTGGGAGCCGATTACCTCGAGATCGACGTGCAGCGTACGTCCGACGGGGTGCTCATCGCCTATCACGACGACACCTTCGAACGGACGACCGACGTCGCCGCGCGCTTTCCGACACGCGCCAAAAACCCCGTCGCCGATTTCAGCCTTGCCGAGGTCAAGTCGCTGGACGCGGGCTCGTGGTTCAACGCGCGCAACCCCGAGAGGGCGCGTCCATCCTATGAAGGGCTTAAAATCCTCGCCCTTGAAGAGGTGATCGCCATCGCCTCCGCGGCGCGAAAGCCGATAGGCCTGTATATTGAAAGCAAGCGCCCGGGATTATATCCCGGAATCGAGTACGATATCGTGAAGGTCCTTTCCAATAGGGGATGGCTCAATCCAAAGAAGAATATATTCCAGTCCTTCAGCAGGGAGAGCCTCGAAGTCTTCGCCAGAGCGGCCCCGGCCATACCGCGCGTCTATCTTATCGATGAGAAAATGGAAAAGGAGACGGGCTGGAAAGGCCTGGTGCGCGCGGCCGCCGAGGCCGGCTCGGGAGTCGGCCCCGTCGGTTATGTCGCCTTTCCCTGGAATATCGGGAGCGCCCATCGCGCGGGGCTCATCGTGCACGTCTATACCGTGAACGCATCGTGGCAATTTTCGGTCTTGAATTTTTTCGGCGCGGACGGTTTTTTCACCGACCGGTGCGACCTTTTAATGGAATACTACGGCAGGCGGCCCGACAAAGCCCCGAACGACATACTCGAAAAATTTAAATATTAGTGATATTCCATCGGGTGCGATAATCCGATAAAAAAAACAACGGGCCTTTCCAGGGCCGGCGCGTGGGGCGTGTGCCGGTGCCGGCATATTTTTCTTGACTGAGCCCCGTCATTTTCATAAATTTTACGGGATTATCCGGTTCCGGCCGCTTGGCTCCGGGTGTTCGGGTGCAGGGGAAGGGAGGCGGGGAAGGACTCCTTTCAAAGCTCCGGATCTCATAGTCCGTACGGAGGAGGTCCCGGCGGAATTGCGTACCGGCCGCATGGAAGGGTCCGCGGCCGCTTTAAATACGCACAACCAGCATGCAGGAAGGAATGCGGAATGAAAGAGTGGGGTATTAGCGGAGTCACCGTTTTAACGCCCGAGGATGTTGCGAAAAGCGGCGGTCTGGAGATAAAGGACGGCAAGATCGAACGAGTCACCAGGGAAAAACCCAAAACCGCGCTCACCCTCGAAATCGAGAACGGCGTGCTCACCCCCGGCCTCATCAACGCACACGACCACCTTCTCGGCACCTATTATCCCAAGGTGGGCAACGGCCCCTACGAGAACTGGCTTCCCTGGGACAACGATCTGAAAAGCGCTCCCGTCTACCAGGAGCGACAGCAGATAGAAAACAGGGACCTGTATCTCCTCGGAGGATATCGAAATCTCGTCTCGGCCGTAACGACCGTTTCCGACCATATACCGCACTTCGTTAACGAACAGTTTCTCGACATCCTGCCCATGCGGGCACTTCGTGATTATGCGCTCGCCCATTCCATAACCTCGTTCGCGCTCGCCTGGGGCGACGGCATCGAAGCGGAGTATCAGAAGGCCGCGAAGAACGACATGCCCTTCATCACCCATATCGCGGAGGGCTTCGATCCCGAGACCGTCCGCGACCTGAAAACCCTTGACAGCAAGGGCGGACTGGGAGAGTATTCGGTGCTGGTGCACGGTATCGCGTTTTCAGAAGAAGACATCAGGCTTATAAAGAAAAAGGGCGCGTCGGTCGTGTGGTGCGGAGATTCCAACGTCTTCATGTTCAACAAGACCGCCAATGTCGACAGGATGATCATGGAGGGCGTCAATCTCTGCATCGGCACCGACTCGCCGATGTCCGGCGGACTCAACCTCCTGTACGAGATGAAATTCGACAGGGAGTATTACCGTAAGACCTACGGTAAAAGCCTTTCCGACGAGCATATACTGAGGATGGTGACGCTCAACCCCGCCAGGGCCTTTCGCCTGAAGAAGTTCGGGCAGGTGAAGCCCGGATTTGTCGCGGACCTCGCCGTTTTCGCCAACAACGGGAAAACGCCTTATGAATCGGTGGTATCGGCCGGACTTCGCGACGTCTTGCTGGTCGTTATAAACGGAAAGCCGGCGTATGGCGGCGCGGAGTACGCGTGGCTGTTCGACGCCCTTAAGATCAAGTGCCAGCGGGTAGTCATCGACGGCGCGGAAAAGGTTATCATCGGAGACCTGCTCGGGCTCATGAAGAGGATAAGCAGGGCGGTGGGATTTAAAAAAGAGCTGCCGTTTCTGCCGGTACAGTTCGATGTATAGTATCTCGGGAGAGTAGCAATGTCCAACGGGGCGATGGGTCAGACATCAGGAATCGTTACGCGGCGCTATAAGCACGGTTCCATCGTCTATTTCGAAAACGATAAGAGCGAATATATCTATATCCTCAAGGGCGGCAGGGTCATCCTCACCTCGCTGAAGGTGGATACCGGCGAAGAGGTCAAGGAGGAGATCAAGCCCGGCGAGTTCTTCGGCGTGAAATCCTCGCTCGGCAAGTACCCGCGCGAGGAGACGGCCCAGACCATAGGCGAGACGGTGCTTCTGGTGCTCACCCTTGCGGACTTCGAGAGGCTCGTTTTACAGAACGTAAACGTTGTGCGCAAGATGCTCCGCATTTTCAGCAACCAGCTCAGGCGCATCGGGAAAAGCCAGCGCGAGGTGTTGGGCGAAAGCGAATCCATCAACCCGGCCGAGGAGCTCTTCAAAATAGGCGAGTATTATTTCAAGGTCGGCAGGGTGCAGCAGGCGCAGTACGCCTATAAGCGCTATATGGAATATTATCCCGACGGCAAGTACTCGGGGCCGTCGATGCAGCGCATACGGGCCATAGAGTCCGGGAGCGCGGGCGGCGGCGACGATCTCCCGCCAGTCGGCCCGGCGGCGCCCCCTTCTGCGCCGATGCGCGGGGACGGGAACGTGGATTTTACCGATTTCAGCATCGACGGCGAAAAGCCGGCCGTTTCGGCCCCGTCCCGTACTCCCCTCGATGATTTCGGCGTCGACGCGGCGTCGTCCTCTTCTCTGACCAGCGAGATGGACGATTTTTTCTCGGAGGGCAAGTCTGTTGATTTCGAAGGCGATCCTTTCAGCGGGGGCGATATGAACGAAAAAGGCGGCAAAGGCGTGGCCGAAAACTTCTACGCGGCGATGAGCAGGTTTTCGCAGGAGGATTACGCCGGGGCCCTGGCGCTTTATTCCGGCATCCTCGATGTGCGCAATCTCAAGAACGACTCCGAGGCGAAAATATTCGAGAAGGCGCATTTCGAGATCGGCAGGTGCTATCTGAAGCTCGCCAAGTTCAGCGAGGCGCTGACGTCCTTCTCCAACATGATTAAAAAATTTCCAGGCTCCGAGAACGTCAAGAACGCCCTCTTCCACATGGGCGTCGTTTACGAAAGCGTAAAAAAGGCCGACAAGGCCGCGGCGTATTACAACAGGGTAATTCCGATGGAGCCCAGGGATTCCATCAATAAATTAGCCGCCAAGCGGCTCAAGGCGATAGAGAATGGTTAGGTGCCATGAGTATGTTTCTTGACAGCCAGCTTTTTGATAAGTTCGGGGTCGAGTATTCCCCTAACGATATCATCTTCTGCGAGTACGAGCCGGGCAACGAGTTTTATTTCATCCAGAACGGCCGGGTGAAGATCGTAAAAATCATCAACAACACCGAAAAAACGCTTGATATACTCGAAGTTGGTGATGTTTTTGGCGAGATGGCGATCCTCGAGGAACAGCCGCGCTCAGCGTCGGCGATCGCGATGGATCATGTAAAGCTTCTGCGCTTCCGCAGGGAAAACTTCGACGCCCTGCTCCAGGGGAATCCGCAGCTTGCATACAAGCTCCTGATAATATTCTCGAAGAGGATCTACGACGCCAAGCGACGGCTCATGATCCTCCTGCTCGAGGAGCCGCAGGTCAAGGTGATGGATGTGATGTGCATGCTTTCCGAGCAGGACCCGCACCTGGATCTCCAGGAGGCGATAACGCTCAGGGTGACCATACAGGAGGTCGCGAACTGGGCGGGAATGCAGATCGCGGACGTGCAGAAGATCCTTTCGCACCAGAACCAGCTTGGCAAAATAGAGCTTTTCAACGACAGGATCGTCGTCAAGAACATCCGGGACTTCCAGCGTATCGTGAATTCGCGTCGCAAGAACATGTTTTCATAACCACAGGCTCCCGTAGCTCAGGCGGATAGAGCAGTAGTTTCCTAAACTATGTGCCGGAGGTTCGAGTCCTCCCGGGAGCGCACAGATTTAATTTCCCACCAGTTCGCCGTTCTCCCATAGTCCGGTTACGGGCTTTGCATTCGGGACCGTAAGCGTGCCCTTTCCGTGCATTTCGCCGTTTTGCCATTCTCCCCTGTATTCCCTTCCGTCGCGGTATTTCATCGTTCCGACTCCGTGCATCTCGCCGTTTCGCCAGCTGCCGGTATAGAATCGTCCGTCCGGCCATCGCATGCCGCCGGTCCCGTTGATGACATCATCGGTAAATTGGCCCCTGTATTGCCTGCCGTCGGCGAACTTCATTTCGCCGTCACCGTTTTTTTTGTCGTTTTTCATTTCGCCCGTGTAGATCGCACCGTCCCCGCGTTTGAGCGTGCCTTTTCCGGACATGCGGTCATCCACCCACAGCCCCTCGTAGCGCGAGCCGTCCGGCCAGGTCATGACGCCCGTGCCGTTGCGCCTGCTTTCGCGGAACTGGCCGACATAATTCATGCCTCGTGAATACGCGTACTCGCCCCTGCCATGCATACGGCCAAAGGCCCACCCGCCCCTGTACATTGAACCGTCGCTGAACGTGAACGAACCGTTACCGTGCATGCGGTCTTCCTTCCACGAACCTGAATATATTTCGCCGTTGGGCCAGGCCATGCGCCCCGTACCGTCTATGCGGTCGTTCTTCCAGTCGCCGTCGTATTTCCTGCCGTCGAGGAAGAAATATCTTCCCTTGCCGTGGCGGTGGTTGTTCAGCCACTGGCCTTCGTAACGGCTTCCGTTGGGGCGCGCGAGTGTGCCACTGCCGTGCATCCGATCATTGCGCCATTCTCCCTCGTATGCGTCGCCCTCGGGGCGAAGGTAGCGTCCCCTGCCGTGACGGAGACCGTTTTTCCATTCGCCCGTGTATACGCTGCCGTCCGTCCAGGTCATGGTGCCGCTGCCGTTTTCGCAGTCACCGCGCGAACAATCGGCGGATTCGGCCGCATTCAGCGTTAATGAGAGAAACATCAGAAACGACAACGGAAGGATGCAGCGCATGGTAGTTCTCCATCGGGCCTGTGGCGAATTGCTTCCGGCGCCATAATGGCCCTTGTGATAGTTGTCGCGGCCCGCCGTGCGAACGGGGGCTGCCTTCATTTAAAGAATCGGCATGGCGGGCGGATTTTCGTATACCAATGGGGCCGGTAAAAACCGTACGCCCGTCCCGGTTAAAACATATTGCATGATTATAAATATGTTGCCATATAGTATTATTGCCGTAAAACTATTTTCTGCCTTTCCCTTTACTGTGGCCCGTGGTTTTACGGGAGCGGGCCGTCTGTCCGGGCGTATCCGGTGAAATGACTGCCAGGAGGCCGCGATGCAGATTTCCGATATGCAACTGTCCACCCTGACGTTCGAAGAGCCTGAAAAGGGTGTGGGGCTGGTCACCATGGACCGTCCCGATACCCTCAATTCCATCTCGATTCAGATGCTCGAGGATTTCGATACCCTCTGCTCCGCTCTTACCGGAAACGCCGGAATCCGCGTGGTGATTATCACGGGCAGGGGCAGAGGGTTCTGCTCCGGCGCCGATCTCAGCGCCGCGTTGAGCCACCGGGGCGCCGAACCATTTGCCGATCCCGTACATTTCATCGAAATGGTGCAGGAACGATACGCCGATCTGGTCATCAAGCTCAGGCGCGTTCCCCAGCCCCTTATCGCGGCGGTGAACGGGGCGGCGGCGGGGGGAGGGTTCTCCATGGTTCTTGCCTGCGACATCAGGATCGCGTGTCCCGAGGCCTATTTTGTCGCCTCTTTCGCCAATATCGGTCTATCCGGCGGTGAGCTGGGAACCTCCTACCTTCTGCCCAGGCTCATAGGCTTGTCTCGTGCTGCGGACGTGCTTCTCACCGGCAGGAAGTTATATGCGGAAGAGGCCGAACGCATGGGGCTGGTGAACAAAATTGTCACGCGGGAGGGGCTGATGGAGGCCGCCCTCGAATATGCCCGCATGATGGTGAATAAAAGTGCCGGCGGACTCAAGTTGACCAAGCGAGTGCTGGATCAAAACATCGACGCCCCGTCGTTGGAGGCCGCCATAAACCTTGAAAATCGAAACCAGACGATGCTGGTGTTCTCGGGCGAGTTTTTCAAGCTGATCCAGGGATTTTCGAAGTCATAGGATTATAGGGGCCGACAGGTGGCGGCCGCACATGCCCGTTAATCGGGGGCTCGGCCTTGCTGCCATCGATCGGAATTGTGCGACAGATGTCTGTTCCTGGTGTTTGAATCGCGAAAGGGCTGGTCCAAAAATGCCGCTAACAAAGTGTCCGCAAAATGGGGCCAAGTCCGGGTCTCCGGGTTTGCCGGGTGTTGAATTTTCCCTTGTCCAACCACTGGCGATAAATCACCTATGATAATCAGAGGGGAAACCATCGGCGCTGCGAATTCAAGTTTTAAGTGCAAAGGAAAATAATTCCTTGGCGCAGGTTTGGAAGCGGCAGAATTGATCGCCCCGTCGGCCTGTGGAGTATGGCTTGACATCCCCTTTGTCTGTGTATAAAAGTGTATGAAATGTCAACATATATTGCGAAGGTTTATCCCATGACCAACCTGGATCCCCTGTTTTATCCCGAAACCATCGCGGTCATCGGCGCCTCCCCCGACGTTGTGCGCGACCGGGCCGGTTTCTTCGGCAGTCTGCGGGAATGCTTCAAGGGCCGTCTCTATCCGGTAAACCCGCGCCATGCCGAAATTCACGGGCTCACGTGCTACGCCCGGGCGAGCGACATCCCCGAGCGCATCGATTATGCGCTGATCATGCTTCCCCGGGAGAGGGTGGCCGCGGCGCTGGAGGACTGCGCCGCGGCGAAGGTCAAATTCGTGCTGGTTTTTACGTCCGGGTTTTCCGAGGTCGGCGACCGCGAGCTGGAACAGAAGCTGGTGTACATAGCCCGCTCGGGCGGGACCAGAATGGTCGGTCCCAACTGTATCGGCGCCCACTGTCCGGAGAAGGGGCTGGTGTATTATCCCCCCATGATGAGTGAGGACCCCGGCGATGTGGGATTCTTCTCACAGTCCGGGGGCCATGCGTTGAACTTTCTCATCCGGGGGCTTTCTCTGGGCGTCCGGTTCAACAAGGTCATCAGCGTGGGGAACCAGGCCGACCTGTGCATAGAGGATTTTTTAGAGTACTTCGGGGAGGATGAGCGGGTTAAATACATCTGCGGCTATGTTGAGGACATAAAGGACGGCGAGCGATTCAAGAAGCTCGCCCGCTCCATAACCCTTGAAAAGAAAAAACCCATGGTCATCTGGAAAGGTGGCCGTTCCGAGGAGGGCGCCCGGGCCACCCGGAGCCACACCGGCGCCATGGCTATACCGGTCAAGATATGGGACTCGGTGATGAGCCAACTGGGAATCATCAACGCCGAGTCCCAGGATGAGATGTCCGACATCATAATGGCCCTGAGGATGGGTTTCCACCCCAGGGGGCTCAATACATGTATCCTGGTGGCGGGAGGGGGCAGTTCCGTGGAACTCACCGACGCGGTGAGCCTCAACGGCCTGTCGGTGCCTGAGCTGAGCGAGAGAGTGCAGGACGCGGTGGGCGAGGGCATCTCCCGGGTGAACACGTCCACCCGCAATCCAATCGACCTGGGCATGTTCGGCTTCGCTCCGTCCATATTCGTGGAATCGGCCATCAGGGCCGCGGAGGACCCGAACATCGACATCATCCTGGCGTGCCAGTATCCAGAGATCGTGCGCTTCATGGTTAAGGAGCTGTGGGACGCCAGCGCCAACCTCATCGTGGAAGGGCTTTCGAAAATTGAAAAACCGGTGGTGATGGTGATACCCCGGGTGGTCCATCACCAGCCGGAGGTCGAGGGAATACGTGCCGATTTCACCCGCAAGCTTGAAGCGAAGGGGATACCGGTTTTTTCATCGGCCGAACGGGCGGCCCGAACCGCCCGGAAAATCGTCCGCTACATGAATTACCTGGCGACTCATTCCGGTTAAGGGTGGGTACGAGCCTGTCATACCCTGCGGGAGGGTCGATGACATCATCTTCGATCAATTTATGAAAGATTCTTCCGGGAAAACCATACCCTCCGCGGCGACGGTGATTATGCTCAGGGACGCAGCCGCCGGCCTCGAGGTGTTTCTGATGCGCAGGCACCTGAACCAGTCATTCATGGGTGGAGCCCACGTGTTTCCTGGTGGACGGGTGGACCCCGGGGATGGCGATCCGGCCTTGGAGCGCGCCCTGTATGGGCCGGGCGGTGTTCCGCCGGGAAACAGTTTCCAGGAGTCGTTTTGGGAGGAGGGAAACCCGCAGACGATCCTTCTCGCGGCCATACGGGAAACCTTCGAGGAGGCCGGCGTTCTCTTCGGGCGTGACGGGATGGGAGAGGTATTTGTCCCCGGGGACCGGGTGCTGAAAGAAAAGCTCGAAACCCTGAGGGCAGAACTAAATAACGGGGTCGTCACCCTTGGCGGAATCGCCGCTCTGCTGGATATTCGTTTCGATCCCGGCATGCTGGTGCCCTATGCACGCTGGATCACCCCTGAAATTGAGAAAAAGCGGTTCGACACGCGTTTCTTCCTTGCCGCGCTTCCGGAGGGGCTGGAGCCCGCTCACGACAACAGGGAGCTCACAGAATCACGCTGGATCGCCCCCGGAGAAGCGCTGAAAAAGCACGGACGCGGAGAGATGCTTCTCATGCCCCCCACCCTGAAAACCATCGAGGAGATCGGCAATTTCTCCCATGTTTCGGCGTTGCTGGATTGCGCGCGAAAGCGGACGATTTATCCCATTCTTCCCCAGGCATTCATGCGGGATGACTGCTTCGGTGTGCTGCTCCCGCATGACCCGGAATACGCAATAACGGGCCATGGACAGCCCGCACGGCCCGCGGAAACCTCAAGAATAGTTATGCGAAATGGGATATGGACGACTGTCCCGGCGCCATGACGTTCCCTTCGAAACAACCGGTACGGCAGCCCGCGTCGTTTCCACGAACTTCAGGGGAGCGGAAAGTTGTTGACATAATATAATGAGTGAAATTCACTAACCTTGCGGGGCTCGCGGTTGCGCCGCGTGATTAATGCGCCATGGAAATGGCGGGAAACAAGTTCATGGGCGTAAGCCGAGAAGCGCATACGGGGAGGAAAACATGGAAAGCCTAGTGACCTTCAAGGTTGAAAAAGGGACGGCCTTTATGGCCCTTAACCGGCCGGAGAAGAGAAACGCACTCAACGGTGACGTCCTGAAGGAACTGGACGGACGTCTTCGCGAGGCCGAGGGCAACGATGAGGCGAGGTCTGTGGTGCTTCATGGAGAGGGCCCCTGCTTTTCCGCCGGAGTGGACTTCAATTTTATCGCCGGGATGGGAGGAGTGAGCTCGTCGACAGCCCGTAAATTCAGGGTAATCCTTTCGGACCTGCAATCGGTGTTGAACCTCATGGAGCGCATGGAGAAACCGGTAATCTGCGCCATTCACGGGGTTTGCGTCGGCCTTGGAATGGAGCTCTGCCTCGCCGCTGATTTTCGCATAATGACGAAGGACTGCCGCCTCGGCATGCCCGAGGTCGATTTCGGCCTTATCCCCGACGTGGGTGGCATTACACGTCTGGTTCGGCTTGTAGGGATGGCCCGCGCGAAGGAGATTATCATGACGGCGATGGAAGTCCCCGCCGAACATGCATTGGCCATGGGGCTTATTAACCGCATCGCCGGGGAGGGCGGGCACCTGGACGAGGCGAGGGCTATGGCGGCTTTGTTCAATCGAAAAGCGCCCCTGGCCCTGGGAATGGTCAAGAAGGTGATAGACCGGGGAGGGCATCTGGATAAATATTCTTTTCAGGAGTTGGAGGCCTTCGCGCAATCTCTTCTGCTTGCTACCGGCGACGTTGCCGAGGGTTTTGCGGCCAAAATGGAAAAGCGGGAGCCCCGCTTCTTGGGCCGATAAAACCGGCGAAATGATTTGACAAAAAGAATAAGTAAGCTTACCTAACATGCTTTTTAGCCGTAATACCTGATTGCGGTGGCATTAATTATTGTTGCGGGTCGATAAACATGAAAAATGAAAACACACAGCCCCCTGGAAAAATTAAAATCGCGGAGGCAATGCGGGCGCTCTTAAGCAAGAAATCCTTCAATGAGATCACCACCGCGGAGATAGCGCGGCTTGCCGGCGTTACCGAAGCGCTGATCTACAAGTACTACAAGGACAAGCGGGACCTGCTCCATCAGATACTGACAGAATACATGAAGCGATACCTGTTGGAAGGGCAGAAAGAAATGCTGGGCATCAGCGGGGCTTTGAAGAAACTTGAAAAATCCATCTGGACCCATATCAATGTATACGCCACCAACCGGGTGTTCGCCCGGATACTGCTTCTGGAGGTGCGCAGTTTTCCCGATTACTACCGCAGCAGATCTTATAAACTGGTAAAGGAATACAGCGATATTCTGCTCGAAATTATCGAAGAAGGGATGAAGAACGGCGAGATAAGAAAGGATGTTTCCCCCTCTTTCCTGCGTCAGGTAATTCTTGGCAGCATAGAACACGTATGTCTCACCGATGTGGTCTTCGACCGGGAGATCAATCCCGATCAGAGGACGGAAGATCTTTGCCGTTTTATTTTCCAGGGCATAAGCGGCCGTAAAAGAAAGTAGCACACATATCACTTCGCCGAGAATGAAAAAAACTTGACACCGCCAGGTTAGTGAGTATCATTTATATTAGCTGCTTGCGGTGCGTTCGTTTGACGGCTGCCGCCGACCTGCCATGATCACCTGCCCGAATCTCCGAGCGTATGTCTGTTTTACTGGGAACGGTTGTTCTCCCCCGCGGATACACACAGGGGGGAGGCTTCGGTTCCGAATAGATACAGGAACAGGGTTCCCGATACCGGGAGGTTTCGCATGGAACAAAAATTATGGCATAAATGTTATGCCCCGGGTGTGAAAAAGAGCCTTGATTATGAGAAAGTCACGATCCCCGAGGCGCTGGAGCGGACGGCGAAAAACTTTCCAGGCACCGTTGCTCTCGATTATATGGGAATGAAAATCAGCTATCGGCAACTCAACGGCATGGTAAACCGGTTCGCCCGGGCCCTTGTGGATATTGGGGTGAAAGCGGGCGACAAGGTGTCGCTCATCCTGCCGAACATTCCCCAGACCATCATCGCGAACCTGGCGGTATTCCGCATAGGGGCGGTCGCGGTGCAGAATAATCCTCTATACACCGAAAGGGAGCTCGAGTATCAGTTGAAAGACTCCGAATCGGTAATTGCCATCACCCTGACCCTGCTGGTGCCGCGGGTGCAGAAAATCATGCCTTCCACGGGGGTTCGTAAAATAATCGCCTGCCACATCCATTCGTTCCTTCCGTTTCCCAAAAAGCAGCTTTTTCCCTTCGTGCGAAAGGAAATGTATAAAAAGATCGAGCCGTCCGAGACAGTCATGATCTTCAAGGACCTCATGGAAAAATATCCGGACGGTCCGGTGGATAATGAAGCCAGGTGGGACGATCTGGGGGCCCTTATATACACCGGCGGAACCACCGGGGTGGGCAAGGGTGTGATGCTTTCGCATAAAAACATCAGCTGCAACGTGCAGCAGTTTGGCGCGTGGTTCCCGGATCTTAAACCGCCGGAAGAGCGCCTGGTGGGGACCTTCCCCATATTTCACTCAGCGGGTTTTACCGCAATACAGAATTTTATTATCTGGATGGGCCTTACTCATCTCATGATCCCGCGTCCCACCCCGGCGGGTATCATCGATATAATTAAAAAGAACAAACCAACCTTCATACCCGGCGCTCCAACCATCTTCGTGGGCCTCCTGGCGGAGCCCGAGTTCAGGAAACTGAGGTTGGATTTCGTAAAGGGGTTTTTCTCCGGTTCGGCCCCGTTGGCCCCCGAGACAATCCGCGACATGCAGCAGCTGGCCGGCGCCACGATCTGCGAGGTGTATGGTCTCACCGAAACAGCCCCCATCGCCTGCGTGACACCCTGGGGCGGGACCATCAAGCCGGGAACCGTGGGCGTTCCGGTGGCCGACACCGACATCAAAATCGTCGACCTCGAAACGGGGGAAAATGAGCTGCCAACCGGCGAATCGGGCGAGATCATCATCAAAGGGCCCCAGGTGATGATGGGGTATTACAAGAAACCCGAGCAGACGGCACAGGTACTCAAGGATGGGTGGTTCTATACGGGGGACATCGGGCATTTCGATGAAGACGGATATCTCCTGGTAACCGACCGTATCAAAGACATGATCATATCCGGAGGATACAACGTCTATCCGGTAGAGGTGGACAACATCCTCATGGATCATCCCAAAATACTTGAAGCCTGTTCAATCGGCATTCCCGATACCTACCGCGGCGAATCAGTCAAGTCCTATGTGGTGCTCAAACCGGGGGAGGAAATCGATGTCGCACAGATAATCACCTTTTGCCGGGAAAAACTGGCCGCCTACAAGGTGCCCAGGGATATCGAGTTCATCAATGAACTGCCCAAAACAGCCGTAGGGAAGATCCTGAGGCGCGAGGTGCGCGAGCTGGACAGGAGGAGACGGGAGGGAGCGGCGTAACGCATCGAACAGGGAGGATACGGACATCCTCCAGGTTTTTCTCGGGTCGGTTGCGTAATCAAATGGGAGAAACGTGAGGGACTCTTCCTCGCTTGAAAAATATCAACGACAATACAGGGAGGTTTTTGATGAAGGATTCAAAACAAAAGAGAATCTGGCACGGTTCTTATGCCCCGGGGACACCCGTCTCGATTGATTTCGAGAAAATAACCGTTTCCCAGGCCCTTGCTCGGAGCGCGGAACGGTTTCCGGACAGGGCGGCCATCAACTACATGGGGAAGAAGATAAGCTATCGACAGCTAAACGGAATGGTTAACCGCTTTGCCCGGTTGCTGATCGATCTTGGGGTAAAAGAAAAGGACAAGGTGGCCGTAATTATGCCGAACCTGCCGCAGACTATGGTCGCAAACATGGCAATAATGCGCATAGGGGCGGTGGCGGTACAGAATAATCCCCTCTACACCGAGCGGGAGCTTTCATACCAGATCAACGACTCGGACGCCGTCCTTGCCGTGACCCTTACACTGCTCGTGCCGCGTCTGTTGAAAATCATGCCGGAAACCAAGATTAAAAAGGTGATGGGGTGTCATATCCACAGCTATCTACCCTTTCCCAAGAAACAGCTTTTCCCATTGGTTAAAAAGGCCATGTACCGTAAACTTGAAACGAATGAGACCGTATTGCTTTTTGAGGAGTTGATCGGCAAGTATTCAGATGCCCCGTTGGAAGACAAGAGTTCCTGGAATGAAATGGGGGCCATCATCTATACTGGGGGAACCACCGGCGTGTCAAAGGGCGTAATGCTAAGCCATAAGAACCTGAGCTGCAATGTCCAACAGCTGGACGCGTGCCTTCCGGGAACGGAGGCGGAAAGCGTAGTAGGGACTTTCCCCATATTCCATTCGGCGGGTTTTACGGTCATACAGGATTATCTTACCTGGAAGGGATTTACGCACTGCATGATACCACGGCCGGATCCCCAGGGGATTGTGGATATAATTAAACGGGACAGACCGACCTATGTAACCGGCGCGCCTACCATATTCGTCGGACTTCTGAACCATCCGGAATTCAGAAAGATGAATATGAAGTTCGTCAGGGGTTTTATTTCCGGCGCCGCTCCCCTGGCGGCGGAAACCATCAGGGATATCAAAGAACTCACCGGCGCGACCATGGGAGAGGCATATGGTCTTACCGAAACCACCGTGCTCTCGGCAATGACCCCCTGGGGAGGGACCATCAAACCGGGCACAGTGGGGGTGCCCTGCCCCGACACGGATATCAGGATCGTGGACATCGACAAGGGGACCAAAGAACTGAAAACCGGCCAGGCCGGTGAAATATGCATCAAGGGGCCCCAGGTGATGATGGGATATTACAAGAAACCGGAGGAGACGAAACAGGTTTTGAAAGATGGATGGTTTTATACCGGTGACATCGGCTTCTTCGACGATGATGGTTATCTTACCATATCGGACCGGAAAAAAGATATGATCGTGGCCAGCGCCTATAATATTTATCCGGTGGAAGTTGATGGTATACTGATGGACCATCCCAAAATCCTTGAGGCATGCACCATCGGTGTGCCCGATCCGTACCGGGGGGAAACCGTGAAGGCCTATATAGTCGTAAAGCCGGGACAGAGCCTTACCGCTGAAGAGGTGACGAAGTTTTGCAAAGAGAAGCTTGCCGCATATAAGATTCCCAAACTCATAGAGTTCATCGATGCATTGCCAAAGAGCCCGGTGGGTAAAATACTACGACGCGAGATACGGGAGATGGATAAAAAAAAGAGGGAGGGGGCGGCATAGACGACTTGAGCGCGTGGAGAGCATGACATCTGGAGAATGAAAGAAGGCGAGGATCCGTCTCCTCGCCTTCGATGTTGGAGTTAAAATCATAAATCCATGTACCGTGATATAATCAACTTCATGATCTCCGATGTACCCGCGAAGATGGTCTGCACCCGGGCATCGCGAAATATGCGGGCGATGGGGTATTCCTCCATATAGCCGTACCCTCCGTGTAGCTGCACCCCCTGCTGGGCTATGCGGTTCGCCATTTCGGCGACCCAGTACTTTGCCATTGAGACTTTTTTTACGATGTCCGTCCCCTCGATGTGGTCCAGGGTGAGGGCCTCCATAAAGGTGCGCCCCAGTTCCACCTCGGTGGCCATCTCGGCCAGTTTGAAGGATATATGCTGCAAGCGCGAAATCTGACGCCCGAATGCCTTTCGCTCGCGGCAGAACTTGATGGTTTCTTCGAGCGCCCGTTCGGCCGTCACCTGCGATGCCCAGGCCGAGATCAGCCTCTCCTGTTGAAGCTTCTGCATGAGATAGCGGAAGCCCGCTCCCTCTTCACCCAGCAGGTTGGAGACGGGAACCCGGCAGTCGTCGAAGAACATCTCGGCAGTGTCCTGGCTCTTCATCCCGATCTTGTCGAGCTTCTTGCCTTTTTTAAAGCCTAAAGCGCCATCTTCGACCACCAGGAGGCTCACGCCGGTGTAAGGGGGGTCGGCCTTGGGGTCGGTGCGGGCCGCGACGATAACCAGATCGCAGTTGATGCCATTGGAGATGAATGTTTTTGCGCCGTTGATGACAAAGCTGTCTCCGTCCCGAAGCGCGGTGGTTCTCAGAGCGGCGAGATCTGAGCCCGCTTCCGGCTCGGTCATGGCGATGGCGCTGATGCATTCACCGGAGGCGCATGCCGGCAGCCATTTCTTCTTCTGATCTTCGCTGCCGAAGGAAAAGATGTAAGGTACGATGATGTCGCTGTGGAGCAGCGTTACCAGGCCCGCCTGGTTGGTCTTTCCCATCTCTTCCACGATGATGACCGAGTATTCAAAGCCCGCGCCCGACCCGCCATATTCCTCCGGCAGCCAGGGGCACAGAAAGCCCTGGGCGCCGAAGTCCTTCCATGCTTGTCTGGGAACAATTCCATTTGTCTCCCATTCATCGGCGAAGGGAGTGACATTTTTATCCAGGTACTTTCTCAGGGACTCCCGAAATATGGCGTGCTCTTCGGTGTAAATTTTTTCAAGTAATGACATGGCAATGGAACCTCCGTTTGGTTGAAATGTTGATGAGCAACTTTCAAGTGAGCTATATTTTCATGGCTTCGTCGAAACCTTCCCTGATGGCGTCGGTGATTTTGCGGGGGCTTCTTGCGTCTCCCAGGGTGATGATTTTTATCCCGCTTTTTCCCAGATCGGCCGCCAGGGAGTTTTCCGAACGGACCCCTGTCGCCAGCACCACGGTGGATGCCGGTATGGTATTTTGGCCATGGCGCGTTTCCACGATGACCTCGTGGTCTTTTATTTCAAGAAGCCTTGTTTCCGTGCATAGGGAGACCCCCATAAGTCGAAGGCTTTTAAGCAGGGACCACCGGGCGGTTTTCCCGACATTGGCGGCGATCTTTTCGGCCATTTCGATTATGGTGATTGTGCGTCCGCTTGAATGAAAAAGCTTCATAGTCTGGCCGGGGGTCTCGGCATGGTGATACATCAGGAAGGCGAGAGCATCGGGCGGCGGGGTGCCCAGGGCCGCGATATAATGCGCCGTTTCACAGCCGGTGGCGCTGCCTCCTACGATTACAACGCTTGATCCTATGGAAGGTACCTTCTCCGTAAGAATGTCCCAGGCGCTCGCCACGTGGGCTTTGTCGATGCCCTTAACCTGTATCCGTGACGGCACCGCGCCGGTGGCAACGACAAGGATGTCCGGGTTGATTTGTTTTACCCTTCCGGCGGTGAGCGGTCTGCCCGTTTTCACCTCAACCCCGGCTTTCCTCATGAGATTTGAAAGGGTCTCCGTTATTTTACCCATCTCCGCTTTCCGCGGAGGTGTCATGGCCAGGTTTATCTGGCCGCCCAGCGTCTTCTGTTTTTCATAGAGTATGACCCTGTGTCCGCGTTGGGCGGCGATCAGGGCGAACTCCATGCCGGCGGGTCCTCCTCCGGCCACCAGGATTTTTTTGGGCCTGCGGGTTTTTTTTAATTTGGTTTCGTGCTCGCGGCCCACCCGGGGGTTCAGTACGCAGCATACCGAGGTTCCCAGAAAAATGGAGTCGAAGCACCCCTGGTTGCAGGCCATGCAGAAAACGGCTTCGTCCAGGCGGCCCTCCCTGGCCTTGTTGGGGAGATCGGGATCGGCTATCAGGGGACGACCCCAGCAGACCAGATCGCAGGAGCCCGAACGGAGCGCCCGCTCGGCGACGCAGGGGTCTCCCAGGCGGTTGGACGCGAAGACGGGAATGGATACTTTCTCCTTGATTCCCCGGGCCAGATAAAGATAGGTGCCGGGCGGGACGTCGGTGGTGAGCTGAGGGATATTGGTCTCATGCCATCCGCCGGTCACGTTTATGGCGTCGACGCCCGCTTTTTCGGCCTCGGCGCAGAAAAGGGCCGACTCCGTGCCGGTGTGACCGCCCTCGAGGAAGTCATTACCGGCGACGCGGATTCCGACGAAGCTTTCTTTTCCGGCGGCTTCACGTACCGCGCGGATCACCTCGAGTCCGAAACGCATTCGGTTTTCGAGTGTGCCCCCATATTCATCGGTGCGGTGATTGGTCAGGGGCGAGAGGAACTGGCTTATAAGGTAGCCGGTACAACCAAGAATTTCAATATAGTCGAACCCCGCGTCCCGGGCCCTTGTGGCGCCCCGGGCAAACGATTCCTTGACTTCTTCAATATCGTCCCGGTTCATTTCACGGGGCATCTCGTTCGAGATCGTACTTTTAACCGGCGAGGGGCCGATCGGCTGAAGCCCGGTAAATATGGAGAAGGCGTTTCTGCCCATGTGAAAGAGCTGGGTGCCGAGCTTTACATCGGTCGTGCGATGCATTTCATCATTGAATTTTTTCAGCGGTTCTATGTGCTTGTCTAAAAAGAGCCCGGGCATGAAGGGCGCGCTTCCAACCATGTCGATGGCCACGGGTCCAATAATCATAAGGCCCACTCCGCCATGAGCCCGCTCGCGATAAAACGCCCGGTAACGTTCGTTGAACTCGTAGCGGTCGGTATAGGCCAGTCCCATGGCGGGCATGACGATGCGATTTTTAATGCGTACGCCGTTGATGGTGACTGGCTCGAATAATCGCGTAAATTCCATGGGGCGCCGCTTATCTTCGTTTCCACTGCGGGGCCCGTTTCTCGAGCATCGCGGTGACGCCTTCCTTGAAATCCTCGCTTCGCCCGCAAATGCTCTGGTAGAAGCCCTCCATGTCAAGCTGGGTGGCCTGGTCAACCCCCAGTCCCCTGCGTATGACTTTTTTAATGGCGCCGACCGCGATTGGCGCCCCCGCGGCGATTTCATCGGCCAGCTTCTCGGCCTCCTCGAAGAGCCGCTCTTCCGGGTACAGGTAGCTTACCAGACCCCATTGGAGCGCCTGCTGCGCGCTGTAGAGCTTGCCGGTCATGTTTATTTCCATGGCACGTGCCGGCCCCACGAGGCGCGAAAGCCTGGTGTTGCCCCCCAGGTCGGGGATCAGGCCAAATTTCACCTCCTGGAGCCCCCAGAGGCATTCATCACTCATCAGGCGTATATCACAGGCCAGGGCAAGTTCCACGGCCATGCCCTGTACACGGTTGTGAATGGCGCAGATAATCGGAATCTCAACGGACTCAAGCAGGTTCATGCAGCGCTGGCCCTTCGAAACAAGGTCGCGTATGCCGGACCCGCCGGCCGCCGCCTCTCCCGCGAAAAGTGGCAGGAGCCCCGCAAGAGATCCCAGGTCCACGCCTGAAGAAAACATTTTCCCGGCTCCCTTCAGCAGAATGACCCTCGCATCGGGGTCACCCGCGACCCCTTCAACCATGTCGGAGATTTCCCGAAGCATCTCAAAAGACAGGGCGTTGCGCTTTTCAGGACGGTTTATGGTGATGTGATAAACGTGGCCTTTCTTTTCACCGATATAGTTTTCCGCCATGGTGTTCCTCCTCAGCTTATAATTGTTGAACGAGCCCGGTCCAGGCGCAGACGCGCCACGTCGGCCATCCGGTCCAGCGGTTCCCTGCAGGTGGGGACATCGTCGATGAGTGGATGCCCGCCCTCCTCGAAACCAGCGGCGTAAATGCCATCGTATCGCACTTTCTCGGCGTGGAGGGCGTGACGCACCGAGCCCGCTTTCTGAAAAAGCCTGACGCCCGCTTTTCTCAGGATCTCGATGGCTTTCATTCCCGCCGCCCTGTCCAGCGATGAACCGGACACCTCGATGCCGGCTATTTTTTCCTCTGCGCATACCTTAATGTACATGTCGTGATGATCCGCGGTGACGCGTACCGACGGGTGCAGTGTGAGGTTTACCATGAAGGGCCTGTCCGTGAGCTTTCCGGTTTCCCTTATGGCGTTTCGAAAATCTTCTTCTGATGGATAATTCCCGGCGGTAAGGTTCCCCATGCCCCCTGCGCCGGAAATCGCGGCGCTCAGCGGCGGGGTGCAGGGCCACATCATGCCCCACACGAGCAGGGGGTGGGGGATTCCCAGCATTTCGGTTATCCTGGTTTTGAACATCCGCAGGTTTCCGGGATATACCCGGCCTCCCTTCATTCGTGATTCAGGCGCACAGTCGTTAGTGATGCTCACTTACACATTCAGAGAATATGGGCCGGTATTTTTTTGTCAATTAAATTGTATTACAATATTACATGTTTTTGAAAAATGGGTTGATTTCTGTTGCGTGCCATGAAAAATATATGTCTTATCGTATTACAAAATAATTATTGACAAACCATGTCTTGGCATTCACTCTTGCGTAAGTGAGTATCACTAATTTTATCAGCACGCAGTATTCGGCGCAACCGGGCTTTGCTTCGCGTTGCGGGAAATGAGCCGGGTATCCCTGGGGGAAAGAATCGGCCCATGTGTCGTGAATAAAAATTATACTGTAATTACCGGGAGAGCCTGATGAACAACACCATCGTCGACGAACGGGACCAGGCGTTCGTGCTCTATGAAATGCTTAATTTCGAGGAGCTCTGTTCCACTGAAAAATTCAAGGATTATTCCAGGGACATGTTCGACATGACCCTTGAGACCGCGGTCAGGCTGTCGGTAGAGGAGCTCTATCCCGCCAACGCGGAGGGGGACCGGGAAGGCTGCAGGCTGGAAAATGGATCGGTCAAGGTGCCGAAATGCTTCCATCGCATTAAAAAACTGTTCGCCGAGGGGGGCTGGGGCGTAATGTCGATGCCTCCAGAGCATGGAGGGCAGGGGCTCCCCTATGCCATTAGCGTTGCCGCGACCGAGCCCATGATCCACAATTTCAGTTTTCTCGCATATATGTTTCTGACTTCCGGCGCCGGCCACATGATTCAGAATTATGGCACCGACGCTCAGAGGAAAAAATACATGGAAAAGATGTATTCGGGAGAGTGGGGAGGCACCATGGCGCTTACCGAACCCGAGGCAGGCTCGGACGTCGGAAACCTCAAGACCAGGGCCATCAAACAGAACGACGGCACTTACCGGTTGGTCGGGTCCAAGATATTCATAACCGGCGCCGATTCGGACCTCTATGATAACATCATTCATCCCGTACTGGCGCGCATCGAAGGAGACCCTGCCGGGACCAAGGGCATATCGATCTTTCTCGTCCCCAAATATCTTGTGAATGATGACGGTTCGCCGGGATCGCGAAACGATTACACGATCAGCGGCATCGAGCACAAGATGGGAATAAAGGGGAGCGCGACCTGCTCGATCAACTTCGGGGACAACGGTAACTGCTATGCCGAGCTGCTTGGAAACGAACGGCAGGGAATGAAGATCATGTTTCAACTCATGAACGAGGCGCGCATCGGCGTGGGGCTTCAGGGTCTTGGTGGCGCCTCCGTCGCCTACCTGCACGCGCTCAATTACGCCCGGGAACGAAAGCAGGGCGCGAGCCTGATGAACCTGCAGAACCCGGACGCTCCACGGGTGTCCATTATCGAACATCCCGACGTCCGCCGTATGCTTCTGTGGATGAAGTCTCACGTAGAGGGGATGCGGGCGCTGGTGTATTACTGCGCGAGTTGCGTCGACCGCGCCGAGGCGCTGGCGGACCGGGGGCTGGCCGAAAAACTACACGGCGTCATGGAATTGCTGACGCCCATATGCAAATCCTTCTGTTCGGATATGGGTTTTCGGGTCGCCGAGACCGCCATTCAGGTGTATGGTGGTTACGGGTTTTGCCAGGATTACCCCGTCGAGCAGTTTATGAGGGACTTGAAAATAGCCTCAATCTACGAAGGGACCAACGGTATCCAGGCCCTGGACCTTGTGGGCCGCAAGCTGGGGCAGAAGAAAGGGGAGAATTTCATCAACCTTCTCGGGGAAATGAACAAAACCATTGAGGAATATGGAAGTGAGAAGTCCATAGCCGACATGAAGTCCGAGGTCCAGGCCGCGGTCAACCTTCTGGGAGAGCTGGGCATGTTCTTTGCCCAGTGCGGAAAGGAGGGGAAGTTCATGACGCCGGTAATCAACGCACATCCTTTTCTTACCATGATGGGTCATGTCTGCCTGGGATGGCTGCTTTTCTGGCAGGCTGGAATCGCGTCGCGGAAGCTTTCGATGATGGCGCAGGAAAACAAAATCGCCGATGCCGGCATGGCCGATTTTATCAGGAACAACAGGGACGCGGCTTTTTACCAGGGAAAGGTCCATGGCGCCCGGTATTTTATCAAAAACTGTCTGCCCCAGATCGACGCGCTGGCCATGGCAATTAAAAGCGGAGATCTTACGGTAATGGAGATTCCGGAGCAAAGCTTCGCCTCGATATAAAAAATTATCAATATGGAGGTCCTTATGCCGTTGAATGAGAAGGTTGTCGGCAAGAAGTATCAGTCGAAGGGCGGAATAGATATCACCGCCCACGAGAGCATCTATTATGCGCTTGCGTATAACGAGGACAACGACGCCTACTTCGACAATCGGCGTCCGGGCGGTATTATCGCGCCGCCCATGTACGCGGTCAATTACGCCCTCGCCCCGGTGGTTGACCTGCTTTTCGATCAGGAAACTGGCATGAATGTCATGATGATGGTTCATTATTCCCAGGAGTTCGAATGGCTGCTTCCCGTGAAACCAAAGGACAAGGTGAAAAGCGAGCTGACCATCTCAGGGATCGAGACGCGGGAAAAGGGGGGAATACTTGCCTGGCAGTCGGTCTGCGCCAACCAGAACGGCGAGGTGGTGGTGAAGGCCACCGGCGAGTTCTTTGATCGCAGCGCCGGGTCGGGACAGCCGGACGTCAAAAAGGATGAAAAGATCATTCCCGGAGATATACTCTGGGGCCAGGAAATGAAGGTGCGAAACGGACAGACTTATATCTATGCCGAGCCGTCCGGTGACCATAACGTGATTCATATCGATGACGATTTCGCCAAGAAGGTGGGATTGCCCGGAATCATCCTGCAGGGGCTGTGCACGATGGCGTTCGCCCATAAAAGCTTCGCGGACAACTGCGCCGGCCCCGACAGGGATCCGATGAAGATCCGAAAAATGAAGGTCGGATTCTCGCGACCGGTGCTGCCGGGGCAGACCCTGACATTCCAGGGATTCAAGATCGGCCCGGCCGAGGGCGGTGTGAAGTTTGGTCTTACTGTAAAAAACAACGAGGGTCATGATGTGCTCAGGAACGCGTGGTCGCTGATTGTGTAAGTATGTGCATGGCCGATGCGTTCGATCGTGGAAAAATAATTAATTATTCAAGGAGGTTCCAATGGCTGAGATTAGATATGACGGAAAGGTCGCAATTGTAACCGGGGCCGGCGCCGGTCTGGGAAGGGTCTATGCCCTGGACCTGGCAAAGCGAGGGGCGAAGGTGGTGGTTAACGACCTGGGCGGCGGAAGGGACGGTTCGGGTGCGAGCTCAAATGCAGCGGATGCAGTGGTGGATGAGATTAAAAAGGCTGGCGGCCAGGCCGTCGCCAACTATGATTCGGTTGCGACGGCGAAGGGGGGCGAGAATATCACCAAAACCGCTCTCGACGCCTTCGGGACGGTGGACCTGCTCGTCAACAACGCGGGGATCCTCAGGGACAAGAGCCTTGTGAAAATGAGCGAAGACGAGTGGGACATTATTCACAACGTGCACCTCCGGGGCGCCTTCTGTGTCACCAAGCCCGCGTTCGCCGTCATGAAAGAGAAGGGGTACGGCCGTATCGTGTTTACCACCTCCGGCGCGGGACTCTATGGCAATTTCGGTCAGGCCAACTATGCCGCCGCCAAGACGGGCCTCCTGGGGTTTATGAACGTGATCAGCATCGAGGGGGCAAAGAATAACATCAGGGCCAATACCATCGCGCCGATCGCGGCTTCCCGGTTAACCGAGGACGTAATGCCGCCGGAGTTTTTCCAGAAGCTCAAACCCGAGTTCATTATGCCGCTGGTGCTGTTTCTCCTGTCGGAAGATATGAATGATACGGGGATGATTTTCAACTGCGGCGCAGGATGGTTCAGTCGTTCCGCCATCGTTTGCGCCCCGGGGATAGCCATCGGAGACGGTAGCCGGGACATCAAGGTCGAAGAAATCAAGGCGAACTGGGACAAGATCACGAGCCTGAAAGACGCGAAATATATAAGCAATCTTGCCGAGACTTTCGCGTATTTCACTCCCCTGCTTCAGGGGAAGTAGTAATAATGAATGGTTGAGCAAATAAGGAGAGGAGGATTGGCCAATGGCTGGTATCGTTTCATACGGCGGATACATCCCCCTGCTGAGACTGGATCGGGGAACGGTGTTTTTCGCCAATGCGTGGATGAACCCGGCGCTGTTTGCGGTGGCGCAGGGCGAGCGTTCGATGGCGAACTGGGACGAGGATAGCGTCACCATGGCGGTTGAGGCTTCGCGTGACTGTCTGAGGGGGTTTGATAAGGGAAAGGTCGACGCTCTGTATCTGGCCTCGCTCAGTTTTCCCTTTCAGGACCGGCAAAACGCCGGTATCGTCTCGACGGCGCTGAATCTTAAGGACGCGGTCGAAACCGCGGATTTCGCCGCCTCCATGAGGGCCGGCGGTTCGGCGCTCCTGGCGGGGCTGAACGCGGTGAAGTCGGGCGAGTATGAGACCGCGCTGGTGGTGGCCGCGGACAAGCGGCGCACAAAGTCGGCGTTTTTCCATGAGATGTGGTTTGGCGACGGGGCGGCCTCGGTACTTTTAGGGAACAAGAATGTGATAGCCGAGATCAAGGGTTCGTATACCGTGTCCTACGACTTCGTGGACCACTTCAAGGGAATCGACAAGCAATACGATTATTTCTGGGAAGAGCGCTGGGCCCGTGACGAGGGGTATAATAAAATCGCCGTGCAGGCGATTGACGGCCTCTTGAAGAAGACAAAGACGGCCGGGGCCGATATCGCCCGCTTTGTGATGCCCTGTGTATTTTCAAGGGAACCGGTAAGCGTTGCGAAAAAATTCGGCATAGAGAAGGACAAGGTCGCCGACAACATGCACAAGGTGTGCGGTGAAACCGGGACCGCCCATTCCCTGGTGATGCTGGTCGCGGCGCTCCAGGACGCCAAGCCGGGCGACAAGATTCTTCTGGTGGCCTTCGGGCAGGGAGCATCGGCGGTTCTATTGGAGGTAACCCCGGAAATAACGAAACTCAAGCCCCGAAAGGGGGTCAAGGGGTGCCTGGCCGAAAGAAAGGAAGAGAAGAATTATCTCAAATATCTTACCTTCAACAACCTGGTTGTCCAGGAGAACGGCATGAGGGCTGAAGGTGACTGGAAAACGGCCCTCTCGGCGCTGTACCGTAAGCGTAAAATGCTGCTCGGACTTGTCGGCGGCAAGTGCACGAAATGCAATACACCGCAGTTTCCCAAGTCGGATTTCTGCGTGAACCCTGAATGCGGGGCTCTGCATTCCCAGGAAGATTTTGAGTACGCCGACCTGGGTGGAAAGATTAAAACCTGGTCGTCAGACCTGCTTACTTATTGCGTGGACCCGCCGGCCCACTACGGCATGATCGAGTTTGACGAGGGCGGGCAGTTTATGTGCGATTTTACCGACCACGTGACCGGTAACGTGGATGTGGGTATGCCGGTGAAGATGGTGTTCCGCATCAAGAACATCGATACGGCCCGCGGTTTCACCCGGTATTTCTGGAAAGCGAAACCGATCTACGCCAAGGGACAGGAGGGGTGATATGGCCAGTGGAATCAGAGACAAGGTGGTCGTACTTGGTATGGGCTGCACCAGGTTCGGCGAGCGCTGGGACATGGGCGCCGAAGAGCTTATGGTGGAGGCCTTCGAGGAGTGCGTCAAGGACGCCGGGATCGAAAAGAAGGACATTGAGATGGCGTGGCTGGGCGTGTGCATAGAGGAGATAAACACGGGCAAATCGGCCCTGGCCCTGCCCATGGCGCTGAAACTGCCCTTTATCCCGGTGACCAGGGTGGAAAACTTCTGCGCCACCGGAAGCGAGGCCTTCCGGGGCGCGGTATACGCGGTGGCGTCGGGCGCCTGTGATATCGCCCTGGCACAGGGCGTGGAAAAGCTCAAGGATACGGGATATGGAGGACTTCCGGTTTTCGACTCGAGAGCGGGATCTCTTTTATCCCAGTGGGCCCCCAACATGACCGCCCCGGGTGCCTTCGCCCAGCTGGCCAGCGCCTACCGCAACAAATTCAACATCAAACGGGAGGATCTGAAACTGGCCCTGGCGCATGTTTCGGCAAAAAGCCATGCGAACGGAGCCAAGAATCCCAAGGCCCATCTTCGAAATCCCGTAACGGTGGAGCAGATTTTAGCGTCTCCCATCGTGGCGGACCCCCTGGGCCTATTCGACTGTTGCGGTGTAAGCGACGGGTCGGCCTGCGCCATCGTCACTACGCCCGAAATAGCCAGGAAGCTCGGCAAGAAGGACCTGGTATCGGTAAAGGCACTGCAGCTTTCGGTAAGCAACGGCCTTGAGGGTGGTCACAAGTCCTGGGACGGTTCGTATTTTATGACCACCCGGACCGCGGCGAAAAAGGCCTACGAAGAAGCCGGCATTAAGAATCCTCGCAAGGAAATCAGCATGTGCGAAGTGCACGACTGCTTTTCAATAACAGAGCTGGTGACCATGGAAGACCTGTTCATCTCCCCCGATGGAGGAGCGATCAAGGATTACATGGACGGTTTCTACAATGCCGATGGAGGGGTGCCCTGCCAGATCGACGGGGGCCTCAAGTGCTTCGGACATCCCATAGGCGCGTCGGGACTTCGTATGATTTATGAAATGTACCTTCAGCTGCTGGGCAGGGCCGGTGACAGACAGCTTAAAGACCCAAAAATCGGCCTTACGCACAACCTGGGGGGCATGCCTTACATGAACGTATGCAGCATCTCGATTGTGGGGAAGTATAACTAAGCGGTCATCTATGCTGTAAGAATGCCAGGGTGGGCGGACATGTAAGTGTTCGCCCACCCTTTTTTATGCTGTCACGGGTCGCGTTTGGGAATTCATCATGAATCCGCACAGGCAAGCCGGAATTTTTTGGCAAATCCCCTTGTGTGCTCTCTTTTTACGGCGAAAAGCGACAGAGGTTTTTAAACGGGAAGCCGCGCCCCGACTGTCTCCCGGAGCATTTGGTGATGGGAGTGGTAGCGTAATACAATGGTCCTGGTAAATCAGACCAGGGGATTTTTCATGCCCTCGGGAATTTTGCGCACCTGCCAGATGCCGTGTACCAGGGCAACGGTTTCATCGCCGGCGTCCTTGATTTCCAAATCAAGGGTGAAATCGGCCTTGCCATTCCGGTCTGTGCGTTCCTGGAGCTCGCCAACCCGGTCCGAGGTCATTTCCACCACAAGGGTGACGTCGCTCAATGCCGGTTTTCTGTAGCGAATGGTGACCTCCTTGACGATGGGGATGTATTTCAGGTAATCGAAGGTGACGCCGAAAATCGCTCCCCCGGAAACCTCCCCAATAGTGAACAGCGATCCCGCGTACATCATGCCTATGTGATTCACATTTCCTTCCAGCGGCATCAGGAGCTTGACATAGTTGTCACGACACTCCAACAGGGTGAGTCCGGTCCTTTTGATGGCCTCGATACCGTTTTTTGTGTAATCGGCGATTTTTTTGTACTTTTCGTCTATCATGGGTGGTCCCTCTTGGGCATATATTTCCTCTCGCGGCTGTTCCACTTAAACGAGAGGGTAAATCTACGGTGTAATCTCATACGGCACTTATCCTGTTGGCGCGTCAAAACGACAAGCAACGGTATCGAATGCGATTAAAATCATAGGGTCGGAATATAGCATGCTGAGATAGCCGCCGCAACTCAATTCCCTGTCATATTTTAGAAAAGCTGAATTCAAGGATGAAGTGCAACAATGCTGTTTTATTGCTTTACAACATAACAGTGTTATGTTGTATGGAGCTATCTTTCCAAAAGGAGGCAGTCCATGGCGGATTACGATGTGGTCGTAATAGGGGCTGGAAACGGCGGGCTTACCGCCGCCGCGCACCTGGCGCGGAAGGGTGTGAACGTGTTGCTGCTGGAGCGCCATAATATACCCGGGGGCTGCGCCACCAGTTTCTGCCGGGGACGTTTCGAATTCGAGGTGGCCCTCCATCAATTGAGCGGCATGGGAAGTCCTGAATATCCCGGGCCCCTCAGGGGCTTGCTGGACCGGCTGGGGGTGATGGACAAGCTCGAATTCGTCCCCATGACCGACCTGTACCGCATCACGGTACGTGACGAGCTGGACCTGGTGCTTCGGCCGGAATGGAACGAAACCATCGGCTTATTGCAGAAGCAGTTTCCCAAGGAAAAGGATAATATACAGAATTTCTTTGATTTTGTGAAGGCCTACTTTGTCGAAGTTATCAGTGCTTTTTATATGAACGATCCAGAGACCAGCCGCGAGAAATACCCCAGGTTTTTCAAGTACGCCCTGCGCAGCACCCAGGAGGTGCTGGACGGTTATTTCAGCGATCCCATCCTGAAATACGTTCTTTCGGCCTATTGGGGATACATGGGCCTTCCGCCCCGGCATCTGGCCTTTAACGACATGGCGGCGCTTATTTTCAGTTACATGGAGTTCAAGCCCTATCATCTCAAGGGCGGCTCCCAGGCCATGTCCAACGCCATAGCGGACGTCATTCTCTCATCGGGCGGCGCTATTCGCTACAATTGCGGCGCGAAAAAAATCATTGTTCAACAGGGCGCGGTAAAAGGCGTGGTGACCGAATCCGGCGACGAGATCAGGACGAACTTTGTCATATCGAACGCGTCTAAAATATCCACCTACATGGAGTTGCTTGATCCTGAGCATGTGCCCGAAGGCGTACTGCCTGAGCTTCGCCAGAGCTCTATAAGCCAGTCGGGCTTCTGCGTTTACATGGGGTTGGACTGCACCCCCGAGGAGGCGGGTATCCCCGAGTCGACTCACTTCATCAGCCAGAGCACCGATATCGACCGGGGATATGAAAAGATGAAGGTGGTGAACATCGACGAGGAAGATTTTATGATGATGACCTGTTACGACCTCATAATTCCCGATTTTTCGCCGCCGGGGACCTGTCAGGCGACCCTGGTTACGCTCAAATATGGAGACGCCTGGCTGAGGGTTCCTCCCCAACAGTATGCGGAAACCAAGTTCAGGGAGGGGGAGGCCATGATCTCCCTGGCCGAGAAGTCATACCCTGGACTTCGCAATCACATTGAGGAGATGGAGATTTCGACGCCGCTGACCCACATGCGTTACCTTGGCCATCCGCGGGGGGCCATCTACGGCTTCGATCATTTCAATAAGGACTCCACCATGTTCGTGCCCCCGAAGTCCCATATCAGGGGACTCTACAGCGCGGGTGCATGGGTGGGATACCCCGGATTTCAGCCCACCCTGGAATCGGGTGTCGCCGCGGCAAGGGCGGTTATCAGAGAAATGAAAGCGTAAGGGGGACGACATGAAAGAAGAACTGGTAAAACAGCTGGATCGTTACGATGACGTAATCAAGGAAATGGAAATCGCCCGACGCTACGGCAGCGATCACAGTCTGGAGCGGGGCGAGGTGGCGAAATACATAAACACGCTTCACCCGGCGAGTATGACGCTAAGGGTAAACGACATCATCGATGAGACGCCTTCCACTAAAACCCTGAGGCTGACGGCGACCGAGGGCCGGCTCCCGCCGTTTATCGCCGGACAGTACATCAGCCTGTTCGTGGAGGCCGGGAAGGTGCGAACCTCCAGGGCTTACAGCATTTCGTCGCCACCGAATCAGACCGCCTATTATGATATTACGGTACGCAGGGTGGAAAACGGTCTGGTATCCGGTTTCCTGCTGGACCGCGTTAAGATCGGTGATCGACTGGAAAGCTCCGGACCGGCCGGCACCTTTTATTACAATCCCATCATACACGACAATACCGTGGTATACCTGGCCGGCGGAAGCGGCATCACCCCCTTCATGAGCATGATACGGGAGATCGCCCAGCGGGGAACGGACCGAATAGTATATCTCTTCTACGGCAACCGCGGCGATGACGATATCATCTTTCATGAAGAGCTCGCCGCCATCGGGAAGAAGGTGAAAAAATTTCATTATATTCCCGTAATTGAAAAACCGGCGGCCGGGTATGCCGGTAAATGCGGCTTCATCACCGCCGATCTCATGAAGGAGGTGCTGAAAAAAACCGGTGACAAGACGTATTTCATATGCGGACCGCAGGGCCTGTACGATTTCTGCCTTCCCGAGATGGTGAGCATGGGCATTCCCCGTCGCAAGATCCGCAGGGAGGTGTTCGGCGCGCCGGTCAACATCTATGAGTGCCCGGGCTGGCCCGAAAGCGTGAAGAAGGACGCGGTCTTTAACCTGAAGGTGAAGGGTGTCAAAACCGCCGCCATCAGGGCTTCGTCGCGCGAATCGATTCTTTCTGCCCTGGAAAAGAACGGCATCGTACTTCCCAGTCTCTGCCGCTCGGGGGAGTGCAGCATGTGCAGGTTGAAGCTGGTCGCCGGAAAAGTGTTTCAGCCGAAGGGGACACCGGTGCGCAAGTCGGATCGACAGTTCGGTTATATTCATTCCTGCGTATCCTATCCGCTGGAGGATTGCGAGATACTGATTTAACCTGCATCATCACGGAACCGAGTGGGGATTCTTCGGCAGGGGGTTGATCATTGGATGCCCCCACGGTGGGCAGGGGAGCGATAAAAGCTACGTATGCACAATTATATTTCGGGAGGAGCAACATGAAAACAGCAATAACCGAGATGTTCGGCGTGAAGTATCCCATTATATGCGGAGCGATGCAGTGGCTCTGTAAACCGGTGCTTTGCGCCGCCATCTCCAATGCCGGAGGGTTGGGTAACCTCACCGCCGGCAACTACGAGACCGAGGATGATTTTCGAAACGCCATTCGGGAGACCCGCAAATTGACCGACAGGCCCTTCATCGTGGGGCTTACCATTCTTCCGTCGGTGCGCATCACGGCGGAGCACCACCAGATGTATCTTAAAATCTGCGCCGAGGAAAAGATCGCGGGCATCGAGGTGTCGGGCGCCCCGATCGACAGGGTCTCCGGGCCGGAGATGATCGATATGCTGAAAAAAGCGGGGGTCAGGCTTTTCCATAAGGTGGGATCCGTGCGTCACGCAAAACACGCCGAGAAGGCCGGATATGACGGGATTTATGCCGCGGGCATCGAGGAGGGCGGACATCCTCTCAACGACGATGTCACCACCATGGTGCTCACGCCCAGGATCGTCGAGTCGGTAAAAATACCGGTGGTGACGGTGGGGGGTATTGCGAACGGGAAAACCATGGCGGCGGCCCTGGCGCTGGGAGCCCAGGGCGTTATGATGGCCAGCCGTTTCATGGCCACAAAGGAATGTGTCGTGCATGATAACATCAAACAAGAGATCGTTAAACGCCAGGAAAACGAGACCACCCTTATCTGCAAGTCGCTGCACCTGCAGGGCAGGGCGCTGAAGAACCAGGTGGTTGCCGAAATATGCAAGATAGAGGAGAGCGGCGGTAAATTCGAAGACCTCTATCCCCTGATCGCCGGCGAGCGCATGAAACGCGCGTGGGAAGATGGAGATGTGGAGGTGGCCCCCATGATGGTAGGCCAGTCCATAGGCCTTATCAACGATGTCGTTACCTGCAAGGAATTGCTGGACCGGATGGTCAGGGAGGCCCAGGAAGCGCTAAGTAAGGCCGGTAAATTGTTTTAACAGCCCGGCCTGCGCTGGGAAAAGGCGGCAGCGGTCACTGCCGCCTTTTTCCGCCGGTCTCTTGCCATTTTCTCCCAAGCCGCAGCCTTCTCATCCTTTCTGGGTAAATCCCTCAAGCAGACTCTCGAGCATTGTCTTAAACTCCGGCGCCGCTGTCGCCTCCAGCAGCGCGGCGTGTTCCGCCGAGAGGTGGACCAAAAGGTCCATCCCGGCCGAGCCGTAGATCATGCGCTTTATGGCCGAGGCCGTCTTCGGCGGCAGGGCGGCGATGCGCTCGGCGATTTTCTGGGTCTCATCGTTCAGCAGATCGGCGGGGAAAAATTTCGTGATGATTCCCAGCCTCGCCGCCTCCTCTTCGCGGATATCCTCGCCAAGGAGGGCTATTTCCAGGGCGCGTGATGTTCCGGTCATCCTGGGGAGGGACCAGTTAATGCCGCCGTCTCCGGTCAGCCCAATCGATGAATAGGCATACCGCAAACGAACCCGTTCGGTGGCGACCCGTATGTCCGATGCCAGGGCCAGCGCAAGTCCGTATCCGGCGGCCAGCCGGTTGAGGCTGGCCACTACCGGCTTGGGACACTGTCGGAGCTCGGCGATGGCCCTGTGTGCAATGGTGGCGAGTTCGCCTATAACGCGGGCGGGATCGTCGGAGCCGCTCACCTCGAGCACGTCGGCACCCACCGAGAAGGCCTTGCCAGATCCGGCGAACACGATTACACGGGTGGTCGGGTCTTCAATGGCCCTGCCCAGGGCGGAGAAGGCCTCCCTGCCCAGCTCGAGGTTAAAGGCATTGTAAACATCGGGCCGGTTGAAAGTGATCCAGGAAACGGGACCTCGATTTTCACACAGGACGAGTGGGTCTGACATCTCATTTGCCTCGTTATTATGCATATTACCGCGGAGCCGGCAGGTTCAATCGCGATTCCGATTACTGCCGTCCGCAGACCGGCCAAAACGGACCACTGGCAAACCCCCTTCTCCGGGGGTGTTTGGTGAATACTATGACAGTATGGTTCGCGATGCTTTTATACCATCCGTATCGTGCCAGTCCGCCACCCGCCATGGCATGGAGGGCGATCTCAAAGGTGAACCCATCACGCTTAAAACTGGTCGCGCAGCCCCCCCCGCAGCCCGTGAATACAAACGATACGAAGACCGGAACTACAAACCCATATATCACGCCTATAAGTTTCATTCCCACCTCTTCGGTGCTGGGCGCCACAGGTTCTATTATACCGCTGTCCCATGGAAACACGGGTATGATTAAAAAACGCTAATAGTTTCCATAATATATAGACTTGGAAATCGCTGAAAACTTCAGGCAACAAAGGAGTTCAATGGCATGATTATGACAAATACGATACCGGCAAATATTCAAGCAATTTTTAATACATGGGGAATTCAGCCTCCTCATTCCCGGGGAAAGCTCCGGGACATGGCACTAAAAGGGGCGGTCCGAGGAAATGAATGCCCTTTGGCAGAACAGGAGAGCGCGCTTGAGCAGGTCGCATCGGCCGTTATCCATCATTCGCTGGAATTGCAAAACAATGAATTACCGTTTAAAATAATTATTGTATTGACATATATTGAATTGTATTCAATAATAAATCCGTATTCAATATTCCATGGAATTCAAATACGCAGGTGAGGATATTCTGCAATGGATATGATTGACACAAGGATTGACACTCATTCGGACGAGTATCGGAGTAATTATGAAGCTATGGAAAAGCGGGTCGCCGAACTCCGTGAAGAACTTCTCAAAGCGCGTGATGAGCGATCCCAGAAATCCAGGGACCGTCTGGCCTCGCAGGGGAAATTACCCATCCGCAAGAAAATCGAGCTGCTTTTGGACAGGAACACACCCTTTTTGGAGATTGCGCCGCTTGCCGCCAGGGAAATGTATGACGGCACCATCCATGGGGCGGGGTTTGTATCCGGTATAGGAGTTGTGGAAGGGAGAGAAGTGTATGTAGGCGGGAATGATTCCATGATCAAGGGCGGTTCGAGCTATCCGATGACGGTCAAGAAGACGCTGCGCGGCCAGACCATTGCCATGGAAAACCGCCTGCCGATGGTGACGCTGCTCGATTCCGCCGGTGGGTACCTGCCACTGCAGTCCGAGGTGTTCCCGGATATCGACGACGGTGGCAGGATATTTTACAACCAGGCGATATTGTCGAAAAAGGGCATCCCCCAGATCACCGCGGTGATGGGTCTCTGCACTGCCGGAGGTGCCTACATACCCGCAATGTCCGATGAGACGATACACGTGCAGGGGAACGGCGCCATCTTCCTCGGTGGACCGCCGCTGGTGAGGGCCGCCACCGGCGAGGTGGTGACCGCCGACGAACTCGGTGGCGCCGACGTCCACTGCCGGTATTCCGGGGTCTCGGATTATTTCGCCGACGATGAAAAGCACGCCATCTCCCTGCTGCGCAAGGTCATTAAAAACCTGCCGCGCGGCGAGAAGACCAGACTCGATACGCGGGACCCGGCAGCGCCACTGTACGACCCGAAGGAGCTCTACGGTATAACCAGCAAAGAGCTGAAGGTCTCCTATGATGTAAGGGAGGTGATCGCGCGGATTGTGGACAGGAGCGAGTTCCTGGATTTCAAGGAGCTTTATGGTTCTACGCTGGTCTGTGGATGGGCCTATATCCACGGGTATCCCGTGGGCATCCTCGGCAATAACGGGGTCCTGTTTTCGGAGAGTGCGCAGAAGGGGGCCCAATTCATCCAGCTTTGCGACAGAAGAAAAATACCGCTGGTCTTTCTTCAGAATATCAACGGGTTCATGATAGGGCGCGAGTATGAAAAACGCGGCATCACCAAGGACGGGCATAAGATGGTGAACGCCGTTTCGACGGCGACGGTGCCCAAGTTTACCGTGATAATCGGGGCCTCATTCGGAGCAGGCAATTACGCAATGTGCGGGCGGGCCTATTCCCCCCGCTTCCTGTGGATGTGGCCTAACGCGGAGATCGGCGTTATGGGCGGGGAACAGGCGGCGAATGTTCTGGTGACACTCAAGCGTGACCAGCTTGCGAAGGCCGGAATGCCCCCGATGGCCAGGGATGAAGAGGACGCGATACGGGAGCCCATTATCGCCGCGACGAAAAAAGAAACCAACGCGTATTACAGCACATCGAACCTGTGGGACGACGGCATAATCGATCCGGCGGACACCAGGGACGTGCTGGGGCTTGCCATCTCCGCGTCGCTGAACGCCCCCATCCGGGACGATGTCCTCGGATACGGGATCTTCAGGATGTAGAGATGGCGGGGCGTTCCGGGTATCCTGTTGTTGACATGCCGGGTTATACCTCGGCGATGGAGGGCGCAAAGTGTTCAAAAAAATCCTGATAGCAAATCGCGGTGAAATTGGGGTCCGGGTCATCAACACCTGCCGGGAGATGGGCATAACGTCGGTGGCGGTCTACTCCGATGCCGACCGGCATGCGCTGCATGTGTTGAAGGCGGACCAGGCCGTGCGCCTGGGCGGTCCGCCCGCCGCGGAGAGTTACCTCAATATCGACAGGATCATCGACGCCGCGAAGCAGACGGGAGCCGAAGCCGTTCACCCGGGCTACGGGTTCCTCTCGGAGAACGCCGAATTCGCCGCGCGGTGCCTGCGGGAAGGCCTCGTCTTTATCGGCCCGTCGGCCGACACCATCCGGAATCTGGGGGATAAAATCACCGCGCGAAAGATCATGATCGAGAACAATGTTCCCGTGGTGCCGGGCACATTTGCCGCCGAAACCGACCCTGAAGTGCTTGGCAAAGAGGCGGACAGGATAGGCTACCCGGTGTTGATCAAGGCGACAGCGGGCGGCGGCGGGAAGGGTATGCGGATAGTTTCGGCGCCGGGGGATTTCCGGGACGCGTGCGTTTCCGCATCACGCGAGGCGGCGGCCGCTTTCGGGAATGGAAATGTGTATCTCGAAAAATTTCTCGCAAGGCCCCGGCACATAGAATTCCAGATACTGGCCGACACCCATGGGAATATCATCCACCTCCATGAGAGAGAATGTTCCGTACAGAGAAGGCACCAGAAGATCATAGAGGAAACGCCGTCCATCGCGCTGGGTGATGATCTACGGAAAAGGATGGCCGCGGCGGCGGTGGCCGTCGCCGCAGCCTCGGGCTACGTAAATGCGGGGACGGTGGAATTTTTGCTGGACCGTGATGGCGGCTTTTATTTCCTGGAAGTCAATACCAGGCTCCAGGTGGAGCACGCCGTCACCGAGATGGTGACCGGCATCGATATTGTGAGGCAGCAGATAGAAATAGCATGCGGAAACCCGCTTCCCTTCCGGCAGGAGGACATACGCCCCCGCGGCCACGCGATTGAATGCCGCATATACGCCGAAGACGCGGAGAAGGATTTTTCGCCGTCGCCCGGCACCATCCGTTTTCTGAAAGAACCCTCGGGCCCGGGAATACGCCATGACTGCGGGATATACGCGGGATTCACGGTGCCGATGGAATACGATCCCATCCTCGCGAAGCTCATCACCCATTCCGAAAACCGGAAAGAGTGCATCAGCCGGATGATCGAAGCGCTCCGGGACTACGCCCTGCTGGGCATAAAGCACTCCATCCCTTTCCTGATAGACGTGCTCCGCTCCGACGCCTTCGCCGATGGGGATCTCTGCACCGATTTTATCGAACTTAATTTCAGTGAATGGAAACCAACACGGGAACGAATTAATGAGGCTTTCATCGCCTTCCTCGCGGACGATATCTCGGGAGAGAGGGAGACGGCGGCGTCCACGTTTTCGGACGACAGCCGGTCGTCGCCGTGGCGCACCCTGGGAAGCTGGAGATTGTAACGACCGGGGCGCTGACCCCCGGCGGATACCTTAGAGCAGGAGATGTTGATACGTGGAATACAGGCTGAGAATCGGCGAGGAAACGCGAACATTCACCATCGACGCCGGAGGCGAAGGCAGCTTCCGGGTTTCGTGCGGGGAGAGCTCCTTCGAAGTGACATGCACCCGAGTGTCGAACCACCACCTCGGCCTGGATATCAACGGGCGGCGGGTCAACGCTTATATAATAAGGGATGACAGCGGTAAAACGATCGCGATCGACGGCGTCTCGTACCTGGTACAGGATGCGGACCGGCTCGAGCAGGCGGCGTCGGGCGGGAAAAGGCGGGATGAGTCCCCGGGCGAGGTGATATCAACCATCCCCGCGACGGTTATGGCCGTCAGGGTGGCCGAGGGGGAGACGGTGAAAAAGAACCAGCCGGTGATCGTCGTCTCGGCGATGAAAATGGAAATGACGCTCAAAGCCCCCTACGACGGCATCGTTAAAAAAATTAATGTCGCTGTGGGCGAGAACGTAATGTCTGGAAATGTGCTTGTAGATATTGAAAAGAGCGGGTGAGGATAATACGCCAGGACGGGATCAGGTGGATGAAATATATTTTCATGGAGATGGAAATATGGATGAAGCGCATTTGCTGTATACAGTTGAAAAGGGAGTTGGATACATCACCATCAACCGCGAAAAGCAGCGGAATGCCATCACGCCGGAGGCGGTAGCGCTCTTCCACGAGTACCTCGGGAAGACGTTGAATGACCCGGAGGTGAAAGCCATTCAGGTGACCGGGTCGGGCGAGAAGGCATTCTGCACGGGAGCGCAGCTGGGCGACGGGATGTCGACCGAGGGGATGAAGGTCTTCGAGAGCTACGCAAATTTATTGAAGCGGATCGCGGGTTTTCCAAAGCCGACGGTCGCCAGAGTCAAGGGCCATTGTCTTGCCGGGGGGATGGGACTCATGCTGGCCTGCGACATAGTGGTGGCCAGCGATGATTCCGGTTTCGGGACCCCGGAGGTAAACGTGGGGCTGTGGCCCATGATGATCGGCGCGCTTATATTCAGGAACGTTCCCCGGAAGAAGGCGATGGAGATGATACTGCTGGGAGAGAGGATAAGCGCCGCGGAAGCGCTCGGTATGGGGCTTGTCACCCGCGTGGTTCCGAAAGAGAAGCTTGACGAGGAAACACGGACAATCCTGGAAGCCCTTGCCATAAAAAGCCCGATCGGGATGAAAATAGGGAAAGAGGCTTTTTACGCGACAAGGGACATGCCCTTTGAGGAGTCGTTGGATTTTCTGTCGGAAAAAATCAAGGAAGTGGTGAGCACCGATGATGCAAGAGAAGGGATCACCGCGTTTATTGAAAAACGAAAACCAAATTTCACGGGCAAATAGCATGCAGGTCCACCAGGGGGATATATGAAGGAGAAGAATAAACAAAACCGCGAGAAGGTCATCATCGCCAATTGCAGCGGTTTCTTCGGAGACCGGTTATCCGCGGCGAAGGAGATGGTGCAGGGTGGCCCCATCGATTATCTCACCGGTGATTATCTTGCCGAGCTTACCATGGCGCTCCTGTTCAGGCAGAAGCTGAAGAATCCAAACGGAGGTTACGTCCCTACCTTTCTGAAGCAGGTGGAGGAGGTCCTTGGTGAATGTCTCGACAGGGGAATACGGATCATTTCGAACGCGGGCGGCCTGAACCCGCGGGGGCTGGCGAATGAGCTGAAGGCGCTCGCGGACAAGCTGGGGCTGAAACCGAAAATAGCATGTATCGAGGGGGACGATATTCTCCCGCGGCTTGCCGAGCTGCAGGAAAAGGGAGAATCCCTCGCGCACCTCGATAAAGGAATAAGCCTCTGGGAGGCGAAGGGCATGCCAATCACAGCTAACGCGTACCTCGGGGGATGGGGAATCGTCGAGGCGCTTAATAAGGGCGCGGACATCGTCATTGGCGGGCGTATCGCCGACGCGGCGGTGGTGTCCGGCCCGGCCGCCTTTCACTTCGGGTGGAAGAAGACTGATTGGGACAGGCTTGCCGGCGCGGTCGCGGCGGGCCACATCATCGAGTGCGGTGCCCAGGCCACGGGTGGCAATTATTCCTTTATAGACGAGATACCCAGCTTCCTGAAGATGGGCTATCCCATAGCCGAGGTCTTCGAGGACGGGTCCTTCGTCATTACGAAGCATCCGGGCACCGGCGGCCTCGTGTCGGTCGATACGGTAAAGGCGCAGCTGCTCTATGAAATAAGGGAGCCCGCGTACCTTACGCCGGATGTTATCGCGCACTTCGATACCATCGACATTTCACAGGAAGCGCCGGACCGGGTCAAGATCACCGGCGTCCGGGGCGGGCCGCCCACCGATACGACCAAGGTGTGCCTCAACGTCATGGGCGGGTACCGCAACTCCATGACAATCATTCTTACCGGCCTTGATATTGAAAAAAAGGCGAAGATATTCGAGGACGCGCTCTTCGACAGCGTGGGGGGGAGGGATGCGTATGAAACCGTCGAAGTGCAGTTGATCGCGTCGCAAAAAGAAAATCCCGAAACCAATGAAACGGCGTTCGCGTATTTCAAGATATCGGTGAGGGACCCCGACGCGGAAAAGGTGAACCGGTTCTCTTCAAAAATAGTTGAGCTGGGACTGGCGAACATTCCCGGTTTCACGGCGACGGCGCCCCCGGCAAAGGGGACCCCGGTAATAGTCCACTGGCCGGCCCTTTTATCGGTCAAACACATCGAGCAGAAAATATCAGTCGACGGGGAGGAATCCGTTGTCCAGGCGGAGATCCCGAAAGCTGCCGGTTATGCGGCGCCTGAAAAGAATTTCGCTCCGCTTCCCGCGGTGCCGGGAGGCAATACGGTGAAAATCCCCATGGGACGCCTGTTCGCCACCAGGTCCGGCGATAAGGGCGGCAACGCCAACCTGGGCGTGTGGGCGAAAAACATCAAAACCTACGCCTTCCTGAAGAGTTTCCTCACGGAGGACAAGCTCAGGGAGCTTTTAAAAGACCTGCGGGGATATGAGATAGAGCGCTATGAGCTCCCCAACCTGCTGGCGGTCAACTTCTATATAAAGGGGATACTGGGAGACGGGGTCGCCGCATCATCACGGTCCGACCCGCAGGCCAAGACGCTGGGTGAATACCTGCGCGCCAGGATCATTGAAGTTCCCGAGGCCATAGTGGAGAAACAGAGCGGGGAGTAATGCCGCTTGCAATGATGCGATCCCGCTTGCCAGCGTCGGCAAGGTCGACAAAAGGCTCGACGGAGGGCCGTGGTTTGAATTGCGATATCACACAATGCGGAGGGTGCAATGTACTTCAACGAGGAACATAATATGTTCAGGGAAACACTGCGCCGCTTCATTGATAACGAAATAAACCCGTATGTCGACGAATGGGAGGAGAAAGGGACCCCGCTCCATAACCTGTTTAAAAAAATGGGCGACCTCGGTTTTCTCGGCGTTCGGTATGATCCGAAATACGGCGGGCAGGGGCTGGATTACTGGTTTGAAGTCGTATTTCTCGAAGAACTGGGGCGCATTCACGGACTGGGGGTGGCGACGGCTATCGCCGTTCAGACCAATATGGCGACCCCTGCCATCGCGGCCTTTGGCAGCGACTATCTAAAGGAAAAATATCTCAAAGCCGCCATTGCCGGCGACATGGTGTGTGCTATCGCGGTTACCGAGCCGAATGCGGGCTCCGATGTGTTCGCGATCCGTTCGAATGCGAAGAGAAATGGGGACCACTATATTTTGAATGGGTCGAAAACGTATATTACCAATGGAGTCCAGGCCGATTTCCTCACCCTCCTTGCAAGGACGAACGAGAACGCCGGGCATCACGCCTTCGGGCTCTTCGTGGTGCCGACGGACCTGCCGGGCGTTTCGGTGAGTAAAAAACTGGACAAGCTCGGCTTGAGGAGCAGCGACACGGCGGAACTGTTTTTCGATGAGGTGAAGGTACCCGCCGAGAATATCATCGGACAGGAGGACGAGGGATTCATCTACCAGATGCAGCAGTTCCAGCACGAGCGGTTCGCCATGATACCCGGCGCGTACGTGTGCGCCAAGGAAATGATAGATCTCACCGTGGATTACATCAGGCAGAGGATCGTGTTCGGCAAACCGCTCATCACCAAACAGGTCCTCAGGCACCGGCTGGCCCACTGGCTGACCGAGATGGAGTGCCTGAAACAGCTCGCCTATCACATAGTTCGGATGAAGATGGCGGGACTTGACCCGACACGAGAGGTATCCATGGGAAGGATTATATCTTCCGAGCTGATCAACAAGGTGGCCGACGGCTGCCTGCAGATGTTCGGCGGAATGGGGTTCATGAATGAAGCGCTTATATCCCGGTATTTCCGTGATGTGAGGATCATGTCGATCGGGGGAGGAGCTACTGAGATCATGCATGAGATAATCGCCAGGATTGAAGGATACTGATTTGTGGACCACATCGGGAATTGCCCGGCCAGTCCCTGCGGGAAGGTGTTTTCGTTATACACCGAACTCCGGCAATGCCCTGCCGGGGAAAATGCGGGATTTCCATGTATTTAAAGGGTTAGCTATTGGACCATTCAGATACCATTAACGCCAGTCGTTCCCGCCCGCACGATGACTTCAGTGCGGCAGGAATTCAGTCCGGGCTCCGCACACGTCTTTTTGGGAGGACGGATCTATACTTCTATGATGAAACAGGTTCCACAAATGATCAGGCTATGGTTCTGGCTGAACGGCACTGCCCGGAGGGAACGGTTGTTATCGCCGACTGCCAGAGTCGCGGGAGAGGACAAAAGGAACGGGAATGGCACTCCCCCCGTGGAACAGGAATCTATCTTTCCCTTGTCCTGCGTCCCGACATCCCGCCGCAAGAGGCGCTGAAAATCACGCTGCTCTCCGCCGTAGCCGTTGCGGAAACGCTCATCCAACTGACGGCACTGGATGTCCGGATAAAATGGCCCAACGATATTATAATCAACGGGAAAAAAATTTCAGGTATTCTTTCCGAAGTGAAGACCGGAAAGAATTCGGTAAACTATGTGGTTGTTGGAGTGGGTATTAATGTCACCACCCGGGAGGAGATGTTCCCCGAGACGATCAGGAATATCGCCACATCGGTGTTGATCGAATCGGGGAAAGAGGTGTCCCGTGCAAAGATTATATGCTCTTTTCTTGAAATGTTTGAACTCAGCTACACGGCCTTTCTGAACGGCGTGTGCGATGGAATCCTTGCGCGGTGGAAGGAGCTTGCGCGGATTATGGGGAAAAGGATACGGGTTGAGGTGGACAACAATGCAGTAAGCGGCATTGTTCAATATATTGACACGAACGGGTTTCTTTTCCTAATGGATGACAACGGAGATATCCGGCGGATCTGCTCGGGAGACGTATGCTTCTGTTGACAGGCATTTTGCCCGGATAATTCGGTATGAACCTGGCAATTATTATAATCTATTTTCTGGGGATGATAGCCGTGGGGGCCGTAAGCCTGCGGCATTCCCAAAGTCTCAGCGGATATCTGGTCGCAAACCGGAAGGGCGGCGCTTTTGTCATTACCGGCTCTCTTCTGGCCACGATACTCGGCGGTTCCAGCACTATGGGCATGGCGGGGCTGGGATACAGCTGGGGACTCGTCGGGGCGTGGTGGCTGCTTTCCGGGGTCGCCGGCATGGCGGTACTTTCCCTCTGGCTCTCCAGGAGGATACGCGCCCTTAGCGTTTATACCCTTCCCGAAATACTCGAAAAACAGTATGGCAGCCCAGCTGTTAAAATTATCATTTCGGCCCTTATCTCCGTGGCGTGGATCGGTATTATCGCCGGTCAAACCATAGCCTGCGGAAAAATCCTTTCGGTTTTATGGCCCGGAAATTCTGTCGCCTTTATAATTCTTTCAGGAGCCGTGTTCATAGCTTATACCGCCCTGGGCGGCCAGTATTCGGTAATAAAGACCGATGTCATCCAGTTCTTCATTATCGTCGCGGGGGTGGCGGTGTGTGTCGTATACGGTATCAGTTCGGCCGGCGGATTATCACGGATGTTTCTGGATTCTCCGGCGGGGCACTGGTCCTTTCCCCTGTCAGAGTCCTTTGGCACAGTGAAGCTCCTGACTTTTCTTTTCTTCGTGGGACTGCCGTATCTTGCCGGCCCCGACATTTACAGCCGTCTATTCAGCGCACGGACACCGGAGGTCGCGAGGCGTTCCTCGGCCATTACCGCCCTTATTCTGATACCGGCAGCTTTTGGTATTACGCTCATAGGGATGGTTGCGCGGGTATTGCTTCCCGGGATATCGCCGGAAAACTCTTTTCCATCCCTTGCCATGTACATCCTGCCGGTGGGTCTTAACGGACTGGTGATCGCCGCTCTGCTGGCGGCCGTGATGTCCAGTGCATCTACATGTCTGCTGACAACGGGCACCATCCTTACAATGGACGTAATCGCGCCTATCGGCGGCAAAAAACTCGGTGAGGGCATGCTGCTACTCCTCTCCCGAGTAATGGTAATAATTGCAGGAATCATTGCCGTCCTCGTTGCTATTTTCAGCGAGGGAATTATCAGCGCTTTGCTCCTGGCGTACACTGTATACTCTGCGGGGGTCGTGGTGCCGCTGCTGCTGGGATTTTATGCCCGCCGGCTCCGGTTGAATCAGGCCGGGGCGATAAGCGCGGCTCTGGGAGGCGGTTCTCTCGCCCTCGCACTCAAGCTTGCCGGGTTCAATGATCTTATTCTTATCAGCCTCCCCGTTTCCGCGATCCTTCTGTTTATGGGAAGTGCGGGCTGGGCCGTTTATGGCAGGAGGCGCGGGTGACCCGGCAATTATCCGCTTGCGGGAGTCGCATCGGCAAGGGTGATATATCGGAATTGACGGCGTTTTATCCGGAATCATTATGCATACAATCAATCTAAGAAGGCCCCCGGGCGCGTGATGAAAACCACAGAAAATCAGGACAATGTTCCGCGGCATATTCAACGCAGAAAACGTGACAAGGAATTCAGGTACAAAACGTTATTGAAAGCAGCGGAATCCCTTTTTGCAGAAAAGGGATACAATGAAACAAGCATCGAAGAAATAGCCTCGCTTGCGGAGGTCTCTCCCGGAACGGTGTATTTCTATTTTGCCAACAAGGAAGACCTGCTTGTCAACCTGATCAGGGAAATAGGGATTCATCTCCGACAGCTTCTCGGAAATGTTTACGCCGGGGCGCAGACTGCAAAAGAGGGGATGAACAGTGTGGGTATTGCCTTCTTCAGGGATTTCTGCCTGCGGTCCCCCGAAAAACTTTCAATCTTCTTCCGCGAAGCAGTGGGGCGGAGCGCGCTGGTCGAGGAGGAGCGGAAAATTGTTTATGAGTTGATTACCGCGGATATAAAGAATGCGGTGATGCAGATAAGCGATTCACTTGACGAGAATGACAGATCACGGCTTGCCGCTGAAATTATCGCTGTCTGTATCGTTGGCATCTATGAAAAGCTGGCATACCATTACCTGCTGTGGTCCAATCAAACCTCGCAAATCATGGATATCGCTGAAGATGCCGTAATGGTGGTTTCGGGGGGTATTACCAATTTGCTTTCCAGATTTCCAGCCTTTCCGCAAAAGCCGGATGGCTGATACACCCTTTTCGCCATGTCGTGAAAGGTTGGCGATATCGAAAAGATGGCGCTATTTCCGCAATTTTATCAAATACCGGACAATGGCCATTCGGATATTTTATCCCCGAGGAAGTGTCAAGGGACCAGGATAATCTGGATTCGTCACTCGGAATTAAGGCCGGTTTTTCGCGATCCATCACAGATTGAGAATTACGGAATTATACGTGTGAAGTTAAAAACACGTCCCCCGCCGCCGGCGGGGGACGTTCGTATCGTCATCGAAGACCTCGCTGACTGTGCACTGCGATTCTCCGGGGGGGCGCCTATGTCGCACCACCCCCGCCGCTTCTCATCACGTTACCTGCGGAAGTACCGTCGCGCGAAGCATCTTCTTGTCGAACTTGCCCACGCTGGTCTTCGGAATGGCATCCATGAACACCACCCTGTCCGGCACCCACCATTTCGCGACCCGTTCCTTGAGATAATCGATGATCTCGTCTTCGCTCACCGTTCCAGCCGCGCCGGGCGACAGCACCACGCAGGCAAGGGGGCGCTCCTGCCATTTCTCGTGCGGCATGCCGATCACCGCGGCCTCCATTATCTTGGGATGCGACATGATCTCGTTTTCGAGGTCTACCGACGAGATCCATTCCCCCGCGCTCTTAATGAGGTCCTTTGTCCTGTCCACGAGACGGATATAACCTTCCGCGTCGATTGTGGCGATGTCGCCGGTGTGGAGCCATCCGTCCCTGAAGGTTGCTTTGCTTCGCTCGGGGTCTTTGTAATATTCGTCCGCGATCCAGGGCCCGCGCAGGCACACCTCGCCAATCTCCGCGCCGTCCCAGGCCACCTCGTTGCCGGTGTCCAGACTCTTTACCAGCATGTCGAGACAGGGCACCAGCATCCCCGCGGTGGTTTTGACGTCGTAGAGCTCTTTTTCCGAGCACCCCGCCATGTAGCTCTTCGGGAGCGCCACCGTGGCCAGCGGAGAGGTTTCGGTCATTCCATAGGCTTGGACGATGTTGAAGTTATACTTCTTCGCCATCACCTCCATCAGGTGGCGCGGCATGGCCGAACCTCCGGAATAAACGGCGTTCAGTTTCGAGAAGTCATGCTCCCCGCCGTCCTCCAGATACTTGTGAAGCATCATCCAGATCGTGGGTACGCCACAGGTGAAAGTCACTTCCTCGTCCGAGATTATGCCGCACAGCGCCTTCATGTCCAGTATCTGCCGGCCTGGGAGCACCTGCTTGCAGCCCATCATGGTGCTGGCAAACGGCGCGCCCCAGGCGTTGGCGTGAAACATGGGGACCACGTGGAGCACACATTCGCTCTCCTTCGTACCCAGTACCGCGCTGGAGGTTAGCGAGTGCAATACGAGACCCCTGTGGCTGTAGACCACTCCCTTGGGATCGCCGGTTGTGGCCGAGGTATAGCAGATCAGGGCCGGGTCGTTTTCGTTGCGGTCAATCGGAAAGTTGTACTCGTCGGGAAACGCCCCGATGAGTTCGTCGTAGAGGACAACGGGAGCGAGGCTCGTAGCGGGGAGTTTGCCGCTCTGCGACAGGATAACGTACTGCTTGACGGTCTTCAGGCGGTCCTTTACGGGCTCAAGAAGAAAGTACAGGTCCTCGTCGACGAAGATTACGCGGTCTTTGGCGTGGTTCACGATATAGATTAGATGTTCCTGCGACAGTCGGACGTTCAGCGTGTGCAGCACCGCGCCCATGCAGGGGACGCCGAAGTACAGCTCGAGGTGGCGATGGTTGTTGAGTGAGAACGAGGCCACGCGGTCTCCCTTTTTTATGCCAAGCGACTCGAGGGCGTGGGCGAGCTGACAGGTGCGGCGGTACCATTCCCCGTAAGTGTAACGGAAGGTGGAATCGCTGTAAACCGATACGATTTCCTTTTTGGTATAAAGCCTTGCCGCCCGGTTCATGAAATTGGTGAGCAGCAGCGGATATTGCATCATGACGTACCTCCTGTATCGATGTGTTTTTTTGTGCGCGATATACAACCGGGCACAGGCAAATACACGTGGATGCTATGGCTGGAGAACCGAACGCCGCGGGGCGGCGGTGCGTCAGAAATAATTAACCTGGGTGCATCCCTCCTTTTCCTTTAAGATGTCCTCGATCTCCTTTCTCTCGACCGTGTCGGTAACCGGGTCAACCTCGGTCTGACCGTCGTTCCCCGGGTGCCGCGCCCTTATAAAGCCCGCCACCCGGCAGAAGACGCAGGCCCCGGTGCCGCAGCACGCGGAATCCGTGACCGCAAAACCGGTGTAGTAAAGAAGCTCCCTGTCCCGGTAAACGATGACTGCTTCGCGCAGAAAGGAGTAGTGTCCCGAAATGGAGCCTATATCCTCGCCTATTTTCGGGTGCTTGAACATTTTTGCAGTCATCGGGAAAACCTCAATGATTTACCGCACTACCGGAGATTGCAAAAATCACATCCCGCCGCGGGCCGCGACTGCCCCCGCTTTTGCCGGGATGAATGCCATGTAATATGTACATACATGAAATAATGTAATAATACCAATATCATGAAGGATGGAAAATGTCAATACTAAAAGATGCCGTGGGAAGGTGATGGCGCGCATGGCCGAAGGTGGCCGGATTTTTCCGGCAAAGAATGCTGGAATTTCGCAGGCGGGCATGGTACGACTTCAATACGCTCCCGCGCGCCGGGTGGCGCGATTTCTTTACCGGTGGGTATATAATGAATTTACGGGTCACATTAACGGTAACCGGCGTCATAGCAATGCTGGCGGTCATTTTGTTGCTGAAAACATTTCACGACGCCGGCGAGTTTAAAAGCATTGTATCGCGATGCGATTGTGCGTGCGTCGAGTTCGGCGGTGTCGCCGGGGCCGAAGACATCACCATAGACCCGGAGACCGGGCGCGCGTTTATCTCGTCGGACCACAGGCGTGCGGCGATGGCGGGGATGGCCGTTCAGGGGGCGATATACGGTTTTGATACCCGGGCCGCGAATGCCAAACCGGTCCGGCTCACCGCCGATCTGCCGTTTGATTTCCATCCGCACGGCATAGGTTTTTACCGCGGTGATGGGAGTGGAAACCGCCTCTTCGTGGTGAATCATCGCGCGGACGGCCATTATATCGAGATCTTTGAATGGCGCCGGGGAAAACTCGTTCATATGGAGTCTATCGGGGGGGCGCTGATGCACAGCCCGAACGACGTGGCGGCGGCCGGGGCGCGCAGCTTCTATGTGACCAACGATCATGGGAATACATCCGCGGCCGGGAGGATGGCCGAAGAGTATCTTCAACTGAAGCGATCGTATGTGCTCTATTATGATGGCTCGACGTTCAGGATCGTCGCGGGAGGAGTTGGCTATGCCAACGGAATAGCCCTGAGCGCGGATGGTGGCACGGTCTATGTCGCGTCCAGTGTGGGGCGAAACCTGCTCGTTTACGGGCGCGATATTAAAACGGGTACGCTGTCGCCCGGACGTGGGATCGACGCGGGATTCGGCTTGGACAACATCGAGGTAGACGCTGACGGCTCCCTGTGGATTGCGGGACATCCCAGGATGCTGACCTTCCTCCGGCACGCCGCCGACGCGGCGGTTCCCTCGCCCTCCAGGGTGGTGCGGATCGAGCTGAAATCCGACGGCAAGGCCGCCATCAGGGAGGTCTTCCAGGACGATGGCATGAAAATCTCGGCCGCGAGCGTCGCGGCGCCGTTTCCGGACGGCTTTCTGGTCGGCGCCGTTTTCGACGAGCGTTTTCTCGTGTGCAGAACATCCGGCCGGTAGGCTTTCCCGCCGGGACCCGACGCACGGAAATTCAATATATTGTTGACAGCGGTTCGTCGCCTGCCAGAGGCTGGAGCAAGAGGGTGGCGGGGCCGCCCGTTTTATCAGAGGTGGCGAATGGAAGGCAGGCTTCAGGAAATTGCCGGCAGATGCGCCGAGATCGAGGACCAGCTCGCACGGCCGGAGATTATAAGGGACAATAACCGTTTCAGGGACCTCACCAGGGAGCACTCGCAGATCAGGCCCATCGCGGCAAAGTACGATGAATATCGTAGAATTAAAAGGGAACTGGCAGAGTCCGAAGAGATCCTGAAAAGCGAGAAGGACGATGACATGCGCCAGATGCTCCGCTCGGAGGTGGCCCTCCTCAGGGAAAGGATCGGGACGCTCGACGCGGAATTGATGGTGCTCCTGCTCCCCAAGGACCCCAATTCCGGAAAAAATGTAATCATGGAAATACGCGCGGGGACCGGCGGCGAGGAGGCGGCGCTGTTCGTCGCGGACCTCTTCCGCATGTACGGCAGGTATATCGACGACAGGAAGTGGAAGCTCGAATTATTCGAATCCAACGCCACGGGTATCGGCGGGTACAAGGAAGTGGTCTTCTCGGTTTCGGGAGCCGAGGCCTACGACTGTTTAAAGTACGAGTCCGGCGTACACCGCGTGCAGCGCATACCGAGCACGGAGTCGGGCGGGAGGATCCACACCTCCGCCGTCACCGTGGCCGTACTTCCCGAGGCCGAGGAGAGCGACGTCGTCATCGACCCCAATGATCTTCGTATCGATGTGTACCGCTCGACCGGCCACGGGGGTCAGTCGGTGAACACCACCGATTCCGCCGTGCGGATCACCCACATTCCCACTAACATGGTGGTGACCTGCCAGGACGAGAAATCCCAGCTTAAAAACAAGACCAAGGCGCTCAAGGTGCTTCGCGCGCGGCTTTTCGAGAGAATGGAACAGGAGCGCCTGGCGAAAGAGGCCCGGGAGAAGCGCTCGCAGGTGGGCTCGGGCGACCGGAGCGAGCGCATCCGCACCTACAACTTCCCGCAGTCGCGCGTCACCGACCACCGCATAGGTCTTACCGTGCATGCGCTCGAGAGCTTTCTGGAGGGGGGACTCGACGCGATGATCGACGCGCTCAGGCGGCACGACATCGAGCAGAAACTGAAGACCGTCACCGGTTGACGGACGGGAACGCCATGACGATCGCCGAGGCCGTCAAAGAGATGACCGTCCGGCTCGAGGCCGCGAACGTCGAGTCGTCCGCTCTCGACGCGGAGGTGCTTCTGGCGCACGCGCTTGGCGTCGGGCGCTACCGTCTCCTGGTCGACGCAGCGGCACCCGTCAATTCCGCCAAATTCAATTCATGCCGCCGCATGGTCGCGCGCCGCTGCGCGGGTGAGCCCGTCGCCTACATCACCGGACGAAAAGAGTTTTATTCGCTTGAATTTCTGGTAACGCCCGACGTACTGATCCCGCGTCCGGAGACCGAGCTCCTTGTGGACATGGCGCTCTACTATGCCGGGCCGGGCGCAAGTCTTCTCGACCTGGGGACCGGTTCCGGTGCGATCGCCGTGGCGGTCCGCAAAAACAGGGAAGACATAAAGGTGGACGCCTCGGACATATCCGCCGCGGCCCTGCGAATCGCTAAATACAACTGCAGGCGAATTATGGGGGCCATGCCTATTGTGTTTCGGGTCGGCGATCTTTTTTCCCCGTTCGAAGGGAGGCGGTTCGACATCATCGCCTCCAATCCCCCCTACGTTGACCCTGCGCTTAAGCCCGTGCTTAAGCGCGAAATCGGATTCGAACCAGAACATGCGCTTTTCGCCGACGATCACGGGCGCGCCGTTTTACGGAGAATCATCAGTTCGGCCGAATCATACCTCCGCCCCGGCGGCATCGTGCTGCTCGAGATAGGGCACGATATGCGCGACTTTTTACTCGAAGCGGGGGCGCGGGCGGGTTATGCCGTTTCCGTGCTCAACGATCTGGCCGGGCGACCCAGGGTTGCGCTTCTTAAAAGATAAAAATAACGAACGACCTCCAAAAAAAGAATTGAAAAATCCGAATGAAAATGTATATTCACTCCCGTTTTGTGTAAAAAAACGGACTTGATGTGCGGTTGCGATTCCAGTGCCCGTATCCGCCGCGCAGGCGCGAAAGGGCCGGCTGATGGTTTAGTATTTTGCGTCGTCACTGACATCTCCCTCATCGGGCGTGGAATTAAAATATTAAACGGGACAGACGGCATTAATCGACGCGCGTCGGGTGTCTGCAGGATTTTTCCATAACGCGGGGTTCGTATCGTTAATGATAAATGTGAAAGATGAGTACCTGCACGAAGGGAAAAAGATCGCCGGCTGGGCGGAGTCGTACACCATAAACTTCGCCGACAGGAAGAACAGGCTGTTCGGTTTCGCCGATATCAATTATTTTCCCGCGTCGCACGAGGCCGAATTCTCCTGGTCGGTTTTTTACAACGATGTACTTCATACCTACTCCAACTTGGTGGACTTCCGGCCCGCGGAGGCCACCCGTGTCCTGACCGACCGGCGCTTCACCTACAGGATGGTAAGGCCGCCGGAGAAATTCGAATTTAAGCTCAAAGGCGACTCGATAGCGATCGACCTCGCGGTGACGGGAGCATACCCGGCATACGTCTTCCCCGCCGCGATGGCCGAGGAATCCAGGTCGGCCGGCCGAGAGCGTGAGATCCAGTTGTGGGACCAGTACGAGCAGCGCTGCAAAATTACGGGCACGATCTCGATTCTCCGGGGTGAAAAGAAAGGGCAGTCAAAGCGCTTTGAATGCCCCGGCATGCGCAAGCATTTGTGGGGCGAGCGCTTCTCGGACCGACTGCAGTGTTACAGCTGGGTGACGGTCCAGTTCAGGGACATGAGCAAGAACCTCACCTACTTCGAGGTGGGTTCCGTCCCATATTCGCAGGGCTTTATTTCGCGCAGGAGCGGAAATATCCCCATAATGAACGTGGAGCTCGAGCTCCTCGCCTTCAGCCGCGAGAAAAAAACCCTGCTGTCCGGTGAGTTCTCGTATCGGGATGCCCAGGACGACCGCGACCTGATCGTTTCCCGGCGCCTCCATTCGGTCGATATGCCGCTTCCCCGCAGCAAGCGGAGCAGGTACGTGCGTTTTCGTGCATTCTCCGAGTTCACCGTAATCGGGACCGGCAAAAAGGGGATCGGGATGGAAGAGCATCTCATCTCGCTGGAACGGCTAAAGACCCTGGATTGATGAGCGCATATGTCACTTATTTCGTCACGACTCCGGAATATCGCCGTTTTCATCTACGTACTGCTTTTTCTGCTCGCGCTTAACCTCTATTTCAACATGAATTATTCCTGGGAGGGGATAACCCTCATCGTACGGATATACATCTACATCTTTTCCTTCTATCTGGTGTTCACCTTTTCCTCAATCAATATCGACCTGTTCGAAACCATGTACAGGGAGCGTTTCGGCCCGCCCGGCGAGCAAATACTCTTCCTGGAGGCGCGTGTTGTTCCCCTGCTCGTTATATATCTCATTATAATTGTTTTCACCCTTATCGCGGGAGTTAACCGCCCCGAGTGGCCATGGGCGCCCGTTATCGAGGTGCTCAACGGGCGCTATTCCAACCTCGTGGTCTATTCGCTTTTTCTCCTTTTCGTCCTCAAGCTGCGCCGGGACCCTTTTACGACGATACCGCTGTTTCTCGGCATGTGCGTGCTCTACTTCTATCTCGATATGGCGGTCGACTCCTTCGCGACGGGCGGCGCGATCGTTCATATATTGATGATCGGCAAGTTCATTATTTTCTTTTTTTTCCTGTTCGTGGAGTTCTTCACGCGGCGCAATCCGCTGAAGCTTCTCGCCACGGCCGTGCTCATCAGCGTGGTCGCCTACCTTCTTTCCCTGGCGTCCTACCGGCTCATTTTTGCCACATCGCAGGATCTCTCGTATCAGAAGCGGGAGTCGGGCCTGCAGCTACTCAGGCTGGGATTCACGTCCCCGCTTCCCGATCTCAAGAAGCAGGTCATGCAGAATCCCGATCAGGAGTTTTTTCGGACGCTCCTCCTCTTCGCCAGGGAATACCGGGTCGACATGGATTTCAGCAAGGAAGAATGGGAGAGCCTGCTCTTTTCGGGGTCCGCCGGGATGGCCGATCTTATCTCCGAACATGTAATGAATAAAAACCTGCAGCTTTCATACGAACGGCTGCTCGCTTTCGCACTCGAAAAATCCGGCCGGAGCGAATCGGGGCTGCAAAACGCCACGAGTTTTACCAGGTTGGCCGCGCGCTATATTCCCGGAAACGAAAACGATTTTAAATTGAAAATACTGAACTCCGGCAAAGAGTTCGCGCGATGGGGGCTTTCCGCGCTCGGTGAGATCGCCGACGTGGAAAACGTTCCTTTCCTCGTGGAATACCTCGCCAGCACCGATTCCGCACTCGCCGAGACCGCGTATACATCCCTCTATAAAATTACGCGCCTGGACCCGCGGAGCAGCCTCAACAGGCGGATAAATGATCCCGAGGTGATGGCCGCGTTCAGGGATTACCACAGGCAAAATCGCAAAGCGCGCTGACCGGACACCGGGTGCACAGCGGCCCACGGGCCTTGCAGGTCACGCGCCCGTGGGTAATAAACAGCAGGTGTCCGCCGATCCAGTCTTCGGGCGGTATCACCGCCGTCAGGCACGATTCCGCGACGTCCGGGCTGTCAGTCCGCGCATAGCCGATCCGGTTGGATACCCGCAGTATGTGCGTGTCTACCGCGAAGGCCGGAACTCCAAATCCCATGGCGAGGATCACGTTGGCCGACTTGCGGCCGACACCGGGAAGCTCCATGAGGGCTTCGCGACCGGACGGGATGACCCCGTTGTGCAGATTCACCACGCGCCGGGCAAGTTCGCGGATGTTCTTCGCCTTGGTCCGGAAAAATCCCACGCTTTTAATGATTTTTTCAAGCTCCGAGATTCGCGCCGCGGCGAGGCTCGCGAAACCGGGGTACCGCTCGAATAACCGCGGCGTTACCGAGTTCACCTGTTTGTCGGTCGTCTGCGCCGAAAGCACGACGGCTATGGCGAGCTGATAGGGGCTTCCGTACTCGAGCGCCGGTTCCGGTCGACCGTAGTGCGCGGCAAGGGCGGCCACAATCCGCCCGGAACGCTCCGGAGTCATCGTTTCGGGACAGACGGGGTTTCCCGGGAGCCGTGTTCGCTCGCCCTTCATTGTCCGCTCGTTTCGCGCCGGCGCGTCATATCAGGGCTCCACGGAAGGTCACTGCACGGCCGCGGCAACGCGCTCGTGCTGGGCCGGGAAGGTCATGATGAACCGTGTTCCGAGCCCGGGGGTCGATTCGACGCTGATTGCCGCGTTGTGTTCGCGCAGTATCCTGCTGCTTATCGAAAGGCCGATACCCGTACCGCTTGCCCTGCGTTTGGTCGTAAAAAACGGCGACCAGATTTTTTTAATAATGTCCTCGGGGATGCCCGTACCGTTGTCTTCTATGAACAGACGGACATCGTCTCCGGCCTGCTCGGTGGCGAGGGTGATCCTTCCGGTGAATCCCTCGCCGGCGGTCTTCTGCCTGTCCACTATCGCGTCCCGCGCGTTAAGGAGGAGGTTGATTACCAGCTGCTCGATGCTGATCCTGTCGCCGTGGACTTTGTTGATGTTCTCGTTGAGCACCAGGATAAGGTCCACATGGTATTTCTTGAATTGCAGATTCACCAGGTCTATGGCGTCGAGCACGACGCGGTTGAGGTCGGTCATCTGCATATTCATTCCGCTGCGCCGCGAAAAATTCCTGATGTGGTCGATGATCGACGCCGATTTGTCCACGAGCGTGCAAATCTTCATGAGCGCGGACGCCGCCTCCAGGCCGTCGAATTCGTCGTAGTTTATATCGTCCAGCATGTTTTGCGCGATCGCCTTTATGCCGGTCAGGGGCTGGCTGAGCTCATGGGCGATACCGGTGGTGACCTCGGCCAGGCTTGCGTGCCGCGACATCTGCAATAGCTCGTCATCCCTCTCCTGCATCAGGGCCTTGAGCTGCTCGACCTTCTGTCTGAGGCGGGTGTTATTGTGGATGAGCCGCCGGCTAAGTTCGCGCGATTCCCTGAAGTGCACCGCTATCCGGATAATCCTGGCGTGATAGCTGTACAGAAAGAGAAGCGAGGTCATGGCCTGGACCAGCCCCACTCCCGCGGCGAAATAGTAGGGCGAGAGCGTGTATGCCGAGAGGGCGGAGGCGATCATGGCCGCGACAAGCGTAGCCTGCAGCACGAGGTAAATTTTTGCGGAGGCGAAGGTGCTGTTAAAGAAAAAGTACATGACCCAGGCGAAGAATACAATCAGCAGAAGCGGGGCAAGAACAAATGCATGATCGGAAAAGATGACGAAAAGCGCCATGAAGAGCGGAGAAAGCGCGGCAATCGTGCGAATCGGTGCGCGCGTCCTGGTTTTAACGTAATTCTGAATCATCAGGGTGTAGGTAAGAGGAAAAAGAGAAACGCCGGCAAACGACGCGAAAACCAGGGCGGCGGGCGGATCGACGCCTTCGAGGAGCAGGCAGCCCGGCAGAAGTACGGCGAGCGCCGAGAGGGAGGCGGCCAGAAATTCCATCGTAGTCCTGCGCCTCACAAAAAAAAGCATCGCGATGAATTCGAAAAGAATCGCGAAGAAGAGGAAACTGACGATGATTTTGACCGGGCTCATGACAGGGCGTTTGTCCGGCAACTTGTTATTTGACATTTGCCTTAACGGGTTTCAATATGTCAATAGCTTTTACCCCGGGGACGAGTATCCGGCGGATAACGCATGAATGACCTGGACGACAGAAAACGACGCTACCTGCTGCTCTTCGGACTTGCCGGGCCGTACGGCCCGGACGAACTCCAGGCGGCATATCGCACGCTGGCCAAGCTCAACCATCCCGACGTGGCGACTGACGCGGGCGCGGGCATGCGCATGGTGATCATCAACGAAGGGTACCGCTTTTTACGGGAGCTCCTGGACGGTGCGCAGGATCCCTTTCCGGCGGAAACCCCGGCGGACCCCTGCTACGACCGGTATCGGGTGGCGTTCAAGACCATGTCCTCGGCCTTCGATGACTACTTCGGCGAAGGAGGGCGAAAGGGGCTTGTCGGCGATCTGGAGGCGCTGCGCAGGCGGCTCTGCGAGGCCAAGGCGCAGTTCGCCGTGCTCGTCGACGACATGAAGTATAATCCCTATGTAGACGACGCGATCGACCGGATTGCGAGTATAAATAAATGGCTTGAGTGACAGAAAGTAGTTGAAAAAAATTGTCGCGCCGCCCCATGGTAGCATCAGATTATGACGCGATTATGCGCCTGTAGCTCAGTGGATAGAGCAATGGCCTCCGGAGCCATGTGTCGCACGTTCAACTCGTGTCAGGCGCACAGCAAGAGGGACGCGGCATGCCGCGTCCCTACCTGTTTCCCGGCCCCGCGCGCTCCAGATCCCGTTTCCTCTCGCGGACCCTGGCCAGGTGGCCGTTAATAATCCTGGCGTAATCCAGCTCGCCGCGTACGATCGAATAGCGCTCCGATTCGATGAATCCCAGGTCCGTTGTAAGCCTGTATTCGCTCGCCCGTCCGGCGTAACGGTGCGCCTCTTCCCAGTACGGCAACGCCTGGAGGTAGAACTGTTCGGCGATATCCAGGCTTTCGGCGATTTCCTTCGCGAAATCGAGGTTATAGAAATATATCTTTCGCTTGTCATAGCGCGCGGCGATCTTCATGTGGTCGCGCATTATAAGCATGTTGATGTGCATGAACATGAGGTTGCGGTACTTTGAATATTCGTCCTCGCTCTCTATTTTTATCAGCGCCTCGGATGGGTGGCGAAATTTACTCTCCAGGGCCGCCTTCATCCGCTCGATATTTTTTCGCAGGGAGTTCTCGTTGTAATACTGCTTCATGCCGTAGAGCAGGTAGTAGTCTTCGAGGTGATGCGGGACTGTTTTAAAATGGAGCCGCGATTTGGGAATATAGTCGGAGAAGGGCACGTACCGGTCCTTTTCCTCCTTAAAGTACTGGTACTGATAATCCTCAGGGCGCGCGCGGTCCGTCACCAGAAGCAAAACGAGCGAAAGGGCGGCATAAAGCGCTATTTTTCTCGTGATGTGTATCGTGTGCATGACGCCTGTAACCGGAGAACGGCCCCTTCTGTCCGGCCGGGGCGGATTCCCTTCATAATATCGACACATCAGGGCTGGAAATAAAGGACCGTTCAGGCCATGTGCTCGATGACGATCCTCACGCCGATAGCGATGAGGATGATACCACCGAAGCGCAGCACGCGCCTTCCCAGGAACTCGCCCGCCTTTTTCCCCAGCGCGATCCCCGTAACCGAAAAGAGCGCGCAGACCATGCCGATGATGATACTGGGAAGCATGATCGGCTTGCCCAGCACGCCGATGCTGAGGCCGACCGCCAGCGCGTCGATGCTGGTGGCGATTGAGAGGAGCACCAGGGTCCATCCGCGCGAGGGGTCGGCGGATGGAGCGCCCGTATTCTCCGGGGCGTATGAATCCCGTATCATCTTTATTCCTATGAAAGCCAGAACCGCCATCGCGATCCAGTGATCGAAATCGCGGATCAGGCCTTCGATGGAGACGCCCGCGAGGTAACCGATTACAGGCATGAGAAACTGGAATAGCCCGAAATGAAATGCCAGCCTGAAATAATGCCGGGGCGTCGGATGCTCTATCATCATGCCGGCCGCGATCGAAACCGAAAAGGCGTCCATGGCGAGGGCAACGGCTATGCCAGTGATGCTTATCAGATCCATACTCGACTCCGGTAATGCCCGTGCGCGCTCAGGCGTCTTCTTCGGTGAAGAAAAGCTCGATGTAGCGCTTGAGCGACAGCGCGTATTCGAGTTTGATGGTGGTCTCAACCACCCAGGTGGACTGGGAATAGCGCTCGAGCGCCTCCCTGAAATGATAGACGGCCTTCAGTACCATCGCCCCGCAGATATCGCGCTTGAGGAAGCCGCGGTTGTGCCGGTCGTAAAACAGTTCGCGGTGCGCGAGGTGGAGCGCATCGTCGCCCTTCTTGTAGATTCTGAACGCCTCGACATCGACGAGATTGGCGTACGAGTCGGGAATATTGAGGCATTCCGACGCCCGGTAGAAATTGAAAACCATTTCGGAGAAAACGGCGAAATGGTCGAGCAGTTCGCGGTCGGCCGTGAGCACGAAGAGTTTTCGTATGGCGTGGTAATTCCTGCGCAGAATGCCCGTCACTTCCTTGAAAATGCCGCGGTTTATAGGGTTCTCCCTGCGGATCAGATTGTACAGGTTGTACTGAAAATAGCGATAGAACGCGTCCTTGACCGCCTCGCGGTGTCGCACGAACTGCCTTACAAGCAGGTCGTCTTTAAGCTCTTCGCGGGGGTCCGGGCCGACGGGCCGGGGGCGGGCGGCCCGTGCCGTTTGACGCCGGTCTTCCGGCGGCGCGGCGTCGGGCTCGTCCTGGCGGGCGTTACGGAAACGATGTCCCTTCAGACTTGTGTACGCGTCGTTGAGCGAGGCCATCGCCTGCGTGGCCCATTCCACCCTGTGCGGATTTCTGTCCGGGTGAAACTTGAGAGCCAGACGTTTGTACGATTTCGTGAGGTCTTCGTCGCTCGCCGTTTCAGGAATTTCAAGCAGCCTGTAGCACGCCTGTATGTCCATCTCTCGCCCTGGTGTGGCCCGATAAATTCACACGGACTGTCGGCCCCCGGCCGGCGCGGTAAAACGAAGGCCGCAGGGCGCACGTCGATTTCCGGAGGCTATTAAATTGCGCGCGGACCTACAAGAGATTTTTACGTCAGCGCACTATTTTTTCGATAAGGTCGAACGTGTAGTCCCGTTTGATATGCCGGCGCCGCAGGCAGTAGTTGTTGCGGGTTATGACATTGGAGCCGTAGTCCGTCGAAAAGACGCGCTCGTACCCGGCATGCCTGCACATCTGGATGAGCGGGAGGTTGTAGCGCCCGTAAGGGAAGGCGAAATACCGTATCTTCTTTCCCAGGTAGAGTTCGATAATCCTTTTCGATAGATAGATTTCATCGAAGATCTTTTTCCTCGATTCCGGGGTGTTCTTGGCGTAAAGACTGACCAGGTCGGTATGGCTGATGGTGTGGCTCTCAATGGAAACGCCGCCGCCGTCCATCTCGCGAAGCCGCCGCCAGGTAATGCTTTTCTCCGCGCGCGTATAAACGTTGTCGGTGTAAATGAAAAGCGTGACAGGATAATTAAATTCGCGGCATAGCGGCAGTAACTTTGTGTACATGGACAGGAAACCGTCATCGAAGCTTATGGCAACGGTTCTGCCGCCGAGGGACTCGGACGTTCCCAGTCTGTCGACGAAATCAGAAAGACTTATTACCCGAATGCCCGCTCCTTTTATCAGGGAGAAATGACTTCTCAGGATCTCCAGATCGAGGGAAAAGGGGCCCCTGCCGTCGATGTTATGGTACAATAGAATGGGGACCGAGTTGAGACGGTCTGTTTCCTCTTCCGGCATGAGCTCCCATCCGGTGTCGCCCTGTGCGGGCGGTTTGAACGCCGCGCCGCGCCAGAAAAGAAGCAGATAGACGGCCGCCCCGGTTATCAGGAAAATTGCGGCAATCACGGGGATGTTGTTTTTGTAAACCTGTCTCACTGGTGTCCCGGGGCGATGACGTTTGCACGTTCCTGTATTACTATCGTACGAAGTCGATGAAATCAACCCTAAATTACGTTTCGTTTTCAATAAAGAATTCTTGACAGGGGCCGATCGGTAACGTACGCCAATATAAAGGAAAGAGATCGGGGAGATTTTATTAAAATGGTTAAATTCACAAAGATGCAAGGGATCGGAAACGATTATATATTCATCGACGCAAGAAGTACCGCGGTGCGTCACCCCGAAAAGCTCGCCGCGACCATGAGCGACCGGCATTTCGGCGTGGGATCGGACGGGCTCATCCTCATCCTTAAATCGGATTCGGCCGATTTTCGGATGAGGATGTTCAACGCGGACGGCAGCGAGGCGGAAATGTGCGGCAACGGTATACGCTGTTTTGCGAAATATGTTTATGATCACGGATTGACAAAAAACAAGCGGATATCGGTCGAAACGCTCGCCGGCGCCAAGCAACTGGATATGCAGGTGAAAAACAAAAAGGTCGAAACGGTCCGTGTCGACATGGGCGAGCCGATCCTTCAGCGCGAGCGCATCCCGATGGCCGGGAACCCCGGTATGGTCATCGGCGAGGCTCTTTCGCTCGAGGACGGTGTGCGGTTCGAGATAACCGCGGTGTCGATGGGGAACCCCCATGCCGTGATATACGTCGAAGACATTAAAAATTTCCCCGTCGAGAAATACGGGAAGATGATCGAAAACCACGATCTCTTCCCCAACCGCACCAATGTGGAGTTTGTTCAGATTCTCAACGAGGGAGAAGTAATCCAGCGGACATGGGAGCGCGGTTCGGGAGAAACGCTTGCCTGCGGCACGGGGGCCTCGGCGGTGACGGTCGCCGGGGTGCTGACGCGGCGTACGGCGCGGTCGATACTCGTTCACCTTAATGGAGGAGACCTGCAAACCGAATGGAGGGAGGACGATAACCACGTTTTCCTGACCGGGCCCGCGGTTGAAGTTTTTCGGGGAACCTGGCCCGAGTAGCCTAATTTGGGGACCCGGCAACCTCCCACAGCCGTTTGAGGGGCACGCCCTTTTCGAGCAGTACAACCCGTTTAATGGACGGAATGTTCTCGACGATGCTTTTTTCAAGCGCCGTGCGGAAATTATCCTCTGAACCGGAAATTACGTGGGCGTTGTCCCTGAGCACCGCAAGTCCGGCGTCGATGTAACAGGTATCCCCCCTCACCCAGACCGTTCTGACAAAGGTGTCCACGGGCACCGCTCCGGAAGTGTTCTCGTAAATCGACCCTTTCGCCACCATCCTGAAAAGAAGTTCAGCAAAACGGTCCTTTTCCTCGGGCGATTCGATTCTTCGCGTCTCTTTCAGAAGGCTCTTGCCGTCATTCGCCGGAATATAAATCGAGCGCCGCTCCCGTAAATCGAGTTTCGGCAGCGCGGGAAAGATATCGAACACGTTTTTGTCGGCGTGATAACAGAACATCATGTAATCGAAGATGAGCAATAGCGAAATGGAGAGTACCAGGAAGCGGTTCTTCCTCAACGGATCACCGTCCAGGGTGCGCCTGTACTCCATTGCCCGGTCCATCGAGACGGCGGCGAAGGCCCTGGTTTTCGATACGCCCGTTTTTATACGATTTAATAGTTTATTCATGCCGTAAAGCCCAGACGCGTTCAATGGTGGGGGCAGGGTAGATGCCCGGCCCCGGCAATGCCACTAATTTTTTATCATCTGGTTGTATTTTTTTATGAAGGATATGAGGCCCCGGCCGATTCCCCTCGCCACCTTATCCTGATGCGCGGCCTTCGTCAACTTTTGCGCCTCGCGCGAATTTGTGATATAACCGATCTCCGCCAGCGCGGCCGGCATGAGCGCGCCGCGAAGAACGAAAAAATCGGCCTTCCGCACCCCTCGCGACTTGAATTCGCTTATCGAGTGGTCCATCCCCGACTGAATGCACTCGGCGAGCAGGGCGCTCTCGCGCTGTATCTGGGCGGTGAGCATGAACGCCTCCATGTGCTCGATGTCGTCATAGCTTTTTCGATGCGACTTATCTTCCAGCACCACCACATTGTTTTCGAGCGCGGCGGTGGCGCGTGCCTCGTCGTTGGTTGGGTTTTGAGACAGGTAATAGGTCTCAAAACCGGATATGCGCGGCGAAATGGAGGCATTGACATGGATGCTGATAAACACGCCGTTCTCATTTTCACGGAGGTGGCCGTTGGCGATTTTGGTGCGCGTGACCAGTTCGATGAATATGTCCGAGCGTCGTGTGAGCATTATACGGACACCCTTCAGGTTTGACTTCAGATAGCTCTCGAGCCGGCCGGCGACGCTCAAAGTTATTGTCTTTTCTTGCAGGCCTCCCCGCCCGATGGCCCCGGGGTCTATGCCTCCATGGCCGGCGTCTATGATGATGAAGCCGATCCTGTCCCGGACCGGAGGAACCTCGGCCTTTTCCCCGGGAACGTTTTTTTGTGTTTGAGGCGTTTCGCGCGGAATCGGTTCCGCCGCTGAAAAGATGATAAGCCGGTCCTTCCGCGATACGGTCCAGTGAGGGTAGAAGCCGTGCAGGAGGTCTTCGGCGAAGGCTGCGGGGAAAAGAACGTCGCCCGACTTTCGCAGCACCGGGCGGGGATATTTCTTCAGGGCCCCGTTGAAAAGTGCCGCCGAAAGGCCCACCTGGTAGACCGCCGTGCTGGTCCCCCGGTAGAACCTGCCGCGCTGGGTGATGATATCGAACGAGCTGTCGAGACCGTACACGCGGCTCAGGTTCGACAGTGCGACATAGTCGGCCCCATCGATATCGACTACGGATATCGACCCCGTATCCGCTGCGGCGTGGGAAAAGATAAACAGGAAAAACAGCGCAAGCGCGAGCCTGGTTTTACCGTTCTTTTCCAAAATAGATCCTTGAGTAAATCTTCCAGTAGACGAACGAAGAGATGAAAAGGAACACGAGCACTGCGGCGAGCGAAATCTCCTGCAGGGTGAGTCCGCATACGGTGAGTGCGGGCTCGAGAATGAAGACGAGCCCCGAGAGGCACATGAATCCCACCAGGATCTTCCCGTAGATATTGGGGCGCACCTGGATGTCCCTGCGCGAGAAGAGGAGAGTGCCGCCGATGACCGCGTAGATGTCGCGCGCAAGTATGACGGCGAGCATCCACAGGGGAAAGCCCTTGTATACGCACAGGGCGATGCCGAGCGTAAGCGCGGCGATCTTGTCGGCGAGCGGATCGATAAACTGGCCGAGGCGCGACACCTGGTTGAGTGTTCGGGCGAGGAAGCCGTCGAAGAAGTCCGTGGCCGCAAGGAAGACGAGCAGCACGATGCCGTAGTAGCGGTATTCCGGTATGCCGTTGACTTTTTCGAGATGGAAGGCGACGGCGATAAAGGGGACGAGTAAAATCCGCGTCAGCGAGAGGAAATTGGAGATCGTAAAAATTCTGCCGTAAAAAAGCTCTCGTATCTTCATCGTTCCTTTATTCGGTCTTTGCGGCGGCGCAGGGAAACAGCCTCTGTCGATGACGAAGCCGCCGTTTCCGCCGCGCCCGGTGTCATGGATCCAATGGGCGATGTGCAACTATCTATACGGCAAAGGCATTCAGTCAAGAGAATTTCCCGGCCCGAATAATTATGCTTGACGAATACCGGCCGCCTATTTCTGATACTCCAGTATCTCGCTGCCGCGCGGCTTCTCGCGACGACCCCGGCTGTTTACGCGGCATGCACTCATTGATTTTGCAGGACAACGATGCAGAACCAACCTCAATCAGACAGCGACAGGGAAAAGGGCCGTTTCGATTTTACCTATTTCAGGCCGGTGGGCAGGATCGCGCTCATATTTTTTGTGGGGCTTTCCTTTTATTTATTTGCGTCCACGGTTACGCTGCTTCTCCTCACCAAGCCGGACCGCGAGGTGAAAGTACCGGACGTTGTCGGCAAGCAGTTTGTCGATGTGTGCAACGGGCTGGTTCGAAAGGGATTGAAGCCGGAGGTCAGGTTTTACGATGTCTACGACATCACAAGCGGCATCGTCCTGACCCAGTACCCCGAAGGGGGCGAGATCGTTTACGAGGGCGGAGCGCTTAAACTCCTGGTCAGCAGGAGCGTGCTCTATGTGGACGTGCCCAATCTCACCGGCATAGAGCTTCCGTTCGCGGTCAACAAACTCAAGAGCCTTCACAGCCATAACCGCTCGGTGTCGCTGGCCACCGGAGCGATAACATACATACCCTCCGATAAGACAGCCGAGAATATCGTCCTGGACCAGAGCCCGAAGGCGGGCGACAGGGTTACGCCCGATCGCCGCGTGAACATTCTCGTGTCCGCCGGCAAAATCGAGGGGGACATGCTGATGCCCGGCGTTGCCGGGCAGTCCATTGACCTCTGTCTCGATCTGCTTCTTTCAAAGGGTCTGTCGGTCGAGAAAGAGGTTGTCGATACAGGCCTGCCCGAGCGCAGCGGTCTGGTCGAATCCCAGAAACCGGAGAAGGGCGCCGCGGTCAAGCGCGGCGACGCGGTCAAACTCAGGGTGTCGTACTACAAGCCGGTGGAGCAGATGTACCGCGCTTACGAGCGCGTGCAATACGAAGTCTCGAAGGGCGACGATCCGGGCCTGTACGAGGCCTACGTCGAGGACGACAGCCCGCGGCGCATTGCGTACTCGCGAATGATGCAGCCCGGGCAAAAAATGGATTTCGTGTTCCACCGAAACGGGAACGCGCGCGTCGCGATCGTATACAATAAAAAGAACATTAAAACCCTGCGGTTCAATGCCGAAGAGTTCTGACAACGGCATTCTCCTCTCGCCTTCCATAATCGCATCGGACCTCTCCACGATGGGGCGGGATGTTTCGGCCTTCGATCCTTCGGCCTTCGATCTTCTGCACCTCGACGTGATGGACGGGAATTTTGTTCCCAACCTTACCTTCGGCCCCGGTTATATTAAAAGCCTCAAGGCGCACACCGCCATACCGCTCGATGTTCACCTGATGATCGAAAGCCCGGAGCTTTCGATTGAAAGCTATCTCGGGCTTGCGCCCTGGTGTGTGACGATCCACTACGAGTCGACGAAATTTCCATCACGGCTGTTGCAGCTCATCCGCCGATCGGGCGTGCGCGCCGGCCTTTCGATCAATCCGGCCACCCCGATCGAAGCGATCTTTGACCTCTGCTCCGAGTGCGACCTGGTTCTTATCATGTCTGTGGATCCGGGTTTTTACGGTCAACCATTTATGCCGGCCGCCCTCGACCGGATCAGGCGCCTGCGCGAATTCCTCGACGGGCGCCCCGGTGGAGTCTCCACGCTCATCCAGGTGGACGGCGGCATATCAATGAACAACATCGCCCCGGTTGCGGCCGCGGGCGCGGGCATAATCGTGGCCGGGAACGCCGTATTCGGCGCTGGCGATCCGAACCGAGCGGCGCTGGAGCTAAAAAGGGCGGCACAAAACAATAATTTGTAGGACCGCGAGCGCCGGGAAAATCTTTCTCCGGGGGTCGGGACGTACCATCGATACAATTGCTTCAGCGCGTGATACCGCTCTTTTGGACCCGTTGAATGCGGGCGAAGAGCGGCCTTGCCTGTAAAGTGGCGGATTATTCCCGGTACGGTGTCAATTATTCATGCCGTGCGGGCGGTCCGGTCATTTTGTATTGACAAAAATCGGGCGGGGGAAATAATCATCCCCTAATCTTCTGAGGAGGTAGCGGCGTGTCGGTAAAGATTCGGTTGCAGAGAGTTGGGACCAAGAAAAAGCCCTTTTACCGGGTGGTTGTGGTTGATGAGCGCAAGCGCAGGGATGGCGTGGCGATAGAAAATCTCGGGCAGTACCAGCCCATATCCGCCGGGAATCAGTTCGCGGTCGACGAGACTCGGATTATCGACTGGCTCAGGAAAGGCGCCCAGCCGACCGCGACTATTGCGAGGCTCTTGAAGAAAACCGGAGTGTGGCGGAAATTCAAGAGCGTGGAGTAAACCCTGGAGGCCGGAATGAACTATAAGGACCTGGTGGAATACATGGTGAAGTCCCTGGTGGACCACCCCGACGAGGTACAGATCCGGGAAGTAGAAGGGGAGAAATCCACCATCCTTGAGCTCAAGGTCACCAAAGAGGATATCGGAAAGGTCATCGGAAAACACGGCCGCATTGCGAGGGCCATACGGACAATCATCAACGCTTCGGCCACCAAATCAGGGAAGAGGGTAGTGCTGGAAATACTTGATTGAGCGATTCCCATATCAGAATAGCGAAGATCGCGGGCGCTCACGGGCTTAAGGGGCGTCTTAAAGTTGTTCTTATATCCGACATCGCCGAGCGTTTTTCCCCGGGAAACCAGGTATATATTCAAAAGGAATCGCTTTACGCGGCGTACATCATAAGGGAATTCCAGTCTGTTGGCGGCAAAACGGCGCTGCTTTTCCTGGAGGGCATTGAAGACAGGGACGCGGCGCTCGCCATGCGGGGATCGGAGGTGTTCATCACCCGCGAAGAGGCGGAACGAACGAGGAATTTGCTGGACGGCGATTCCTTCTATTATTATGATATTATCGGGTGCGAGGTGTACAGAGACGGGCGGCCTTTCGGCCGGGTGACGAACATCATCCCCGGCGGCGCGGGAGAGCTGCTCGTTATTCTTGATTCCGACGGTCTCGAGCATCTTGTTCCGTTTGTCAGCGCGATGGTCGATACGAAGGAAATCAAATCGGGAAGAATTGATATCGATCCCGCAAAGGGGCTTCTTGATTGAAGCGATGGCGGGAGGCCTCGAAACAATATGAGGATGATGGCCGGTCGTCATTGGCAGCGGTAAAAATCATAACCCTTTTCCCGGAGTTTTTCAACAGCCCTCTTTCGACGGGGCTTCTGGGCAGGGCGATACAGGCGGGGCTTTTACGTGTGAACGTGGTAGACCTGCGTGATTTCGCCGAAAACCGTTATCGCCAGTGCGATGATTACCCCTACGGTGGAGGAAGCGGGATGGTGTTGATGCCGGGTCCGCTCTTCCGGGCCATCTCTTCCGTCAGGGAAGAGGGCACCAGGGTGCTTCTCACCAGCGCCTCGGGGACGCTGCTCACGCAGGAACTGGTAAAGCGGCTCGCCGGCGAAAGGGATCTCTGCATCGTCTGCGGGCACTACGAGGGGGTCGACCAGAGAGTGGTCGAACGGTTCGTGGATTACGAGCTCTCGGTCGGCGATTATGTGCTATCGGGCGGAGAGTTCGCGGCCCTTGCGATCGTGGGCGCGGTCGCGCGTTACGTACCGGGCTTCATGTCGAACAGCGAGTCGCTCGTGGAGGAAAGCTTCGAAGGTGGTCTGCTTGAGTATCCGCAGTACACGCGGCCGGTGGAGATTGATGGACTCGCGGCACCGGAGGTGCTGTTGAGCGGTGACCACGCCAGGATCAGGCGCTGGCGTCATGAACAGCGTATTGAGAAAACCAGAAGGGTGCGCCCCGATCTGTATCAACGATATTGTGAAAGCAAGGATAAAGGAGAAGAGCGATGAATATACTGGAAACCATCCAAAAGGAAATCATGCCGCCTGAGCGTCCCCTGAATTTTGAGGTCGGGGACACCGTCAAAGTACATTACAAGATCGTGGAAGGCAACCGCGAGCGTATACAGGTGTTCGAAGGGGTCGTAATCGCCATTAATAACAAGGGCGTCGGCAAGAGCTTTACCGTGCGCCGCATCTCCTACGACGTCGGCGTCGAGAGGGTCTTTCCGCTCTATTCGGCCCGTATCGCCAAAATCGAATCCATCCGCAAGGGCAAGACCCGGCGCGCCAAGCTGTATTTCCTGCGTGAGCGGACCGGGAAATCGGCCAAACTCAAGGAAAAGCGCGTCGCCCGCGGCAAGGCCAGAGCGCCCTTCGTGGAAGTGCCGGCCACTACCGAGGTGGCGCCTGAAGCCCGGGAACCCGAAAACGACTGATCCGTCCAGCGGGTCATTCCCGACTCTCGGAATGCCGTCTTTCGGCATCGAGCGGGAATTGTTCGAGCAGGGTTATCGGCGCATAGCCGGTGTCGATGAGGTCGGCCGGGGCGCTCTTGCGGGGCCCCTCTGTGTGGGTCTGGTGATGTACTCTCCAGAGGTGCTCGCGGGCCCGCCGGCCGCACTCCTTTCGTCCGTCAACGACTCCAAGAAACTGACGCATCCTGCCCGCCTGCGCGCCTGTGGACACATCAGCCGAAGCGCCATGTGCGTCCGCACCGCGATGGCCTCCCATAGGACAATCGACCGGCTTAACGTTAACGGCGCCACCGAGTACCTCCTGAGTAAAATCATAACCGAACTGGCCGAGCCGCCGGACGTTGTCATCATGGACGGCCGTTTCTCCTTTTCTCCCGGCGTGCGCTTTGTCGCGGTAAAGGGGGGGGATTCGCGTTCCATCAGCATCGCCTCCGCGTCGATCGCGGCCAAAATACACAGGGATGGCATACTCGAAAAATTTGATTTGCTATTTCCCGGCTACGGTTTTAAAAAAAATAAAGGCTATGGGACGCTCGAGCACAGGGAATCCATCGGGCGTATCGGTCCATCGCCGGTGCACCGCCGAAGTTTCGCTCCTCTGCGCGACATGGCGTGCCGGGAGGATCTTTTCGCATGCCATGAAGATCGATAACGCCGCCACCATTACCGTAACGGGGAAGGGGAGCCTGGTGGAGGCTTTCCGGGGCCTTAGAAAGGGCGGAGAAATCGGCGCCAGGATAGTTGATCGTATCGACACTCATCGGGCGGTCATCGAAGTGGCGGGCCGGCGCATTACCGCCGGCTTTGTGCAGGGGCTTCCTCCGGGTAATCTTCTGACGCTGGTGCTTGAAAAGAGGAGTGGGACGACGCTGGTGTTCAGGCTCGCGACGGCCGATCCGCAGGCCGCCGGCCGGGAACGCCTGCTTGGCTATACCGCTTTTGGCCGGGCCGATAATGCAGGAATTCCCTTCGCGCGCGCATCGTCGGACGGGATTTCGGGCGTATATGCGTATAACAGCCTGCTTTTCAGGCTGGCCGGTGGAGTCGAGAAAAAGGGAACGTTGGTGAACGTGTTGAACGCGCTTGCCGCCAGGGGCATAAAAAAAGAGCAATTGCTGTTTTTTTCTTTCCTTTTTTCTGATTTTGAAGGTATTAATCTAAACTGCCTTGTTTCTGTCCTGGCAATTTCTGACAGGGAGGGGCGGCGGCGGCACAACCAATCTTTGAAAAGCTTTGCCGAATACACGCGTTCCGGGGAGGGGTTGGACGGCATTCTCAACACGCTGGATGAGCTCGCCGGGGAGGATTCCGGCGGGGGTGAGTTGTTGCGGCAACTGCTCCTGGCCCTTCGCGATGGGGGGGAGGCGGCGGATATTCGGGCCAAAAACGGCGTATTTTACTATTTCGACGACGGTTTTAAAGAGGCCCATTACATAGGTAGCACGGACGCCATTGTGGCCCTGGTGGATTTTTCGAAGATAGGACGCGTGGAGGTGCTTGCGAAAGACCGTGACGGCCGAATAAACATCGACGTTTACTGCGAAAATGAGGCCCTTCGCGCCGAATTGGGCGCCGAAGCGGAGCGCCTCACCGGCACGATAGGTGAAGCACTCGGTCGTGGCTGTTCGCTTTCCGTCAGCGTAAGCGCCCAGGCCGTTTTAAACATTCGTTCGCTCGGAGCGCTCCTTTCCCAGGGTGGCGAGTTCGATGCGCGGGCGTAAAGGGGCCGAAAAACTGAGTATCGCCCTTGCATACTCTCCGGCGGACGAGGCCCCGCGCGTTCTGGCGAGCGCGAGGGGATACCTGGCCGAGCGGCTGGAGAGAATGGCGCGGGATCACGGCGTCGAAGTATACGCCGACGCGGATCTCGCCGGTACGCTTTCGGCTTTGGACACGGGCAGCCTCGTGCCGCCTGATCTCTACAGGGCTGTTGCGGAAGTGCTGGCGTATTGTTACAGGATTAATGAGCGCTTGAAAGAGAAACTTGCGGAATAAGGGAATTAGGGAATGGCGGGAACCATGAAGAAAATCCCGGTTGAGGAACTCAAGCCGGGCATGCGGTTTGACAAACCGGTCTATATCGACAGCAATAACATGCTCGTAGGCGCGAACGTCACCATCAAGGAGGGCGATATCAAACGGCTGATGAAGTGGGGCATCAGCGAGATTGAAACGCTCGGCAACATCTCCTCAAGCGAAGACGACATGCGTTTTGCCCAGAAAATTGACGCGTCGATTTCCGCCGACGCCAAAAAAATAGTCGACCAGTACAGCCTTCTGCTGCTCAAACGGAAGGAATTTATGGATGTCCATCGCGAGGCCTGCCGGGTGGTGGGTGACGTCTACACCGCGATCAAGAACGACGAAATGTTTACCACCGATTCCATCGAGGGCGCGGCAAGGAACATTTTAAGGCTCATGGAAGATGACAATAATATCGTCCTGTTCCTCTATGGGCTGGAGGAGGGCAAAAACTACCTGGTGGCGCACTCGGTCAACGTCACCTTCTACGCACTTCTCGTCGGTACGGCGCTCAAGTACACTCAGGAAAAGATTCGGGAGCTCGCCCTGGGCACGCTCCTTATCGACGCGGGCATGGTGAAGATGCCGGCCTATATCGCGTACAAGCAGTCGAACCTCAGCGACCACGAGTTCAACCTCATCAAGACGCACCCGCTGCATGGATACCGGCTCATCAAACAGCTCGGCAAAGTTCGTGAAAAGAGCGCGCTTGTGTGCCTGCAGCATCACGAGTACTTCGACGGCAAGGGATATCCCCGCGGCCTCAAGGGAAACCAGATTGACGAATACGCGCGGATAGCCGCAATCGCCGATTCGTACGAGGCGCAGATCTCGAGCCGGAGCTACAGGGAGAAACAGTCGTTTTATCACGCCATGAAAAACCTCCTTTCGAGCGGGGTTAACAGGTTCGACCCGGTGATACTCCGTGTCTTCCTTTCCAAAATGTCGGTTTACCCGATCGGCTCGCTGGTTGAGCTCAGTGACGGCGGCGTGGGTCTGGTAATCGGCTCGGTGCCGAGGAAGCCGTTGCGCCCCATCATCAAGCTGATATTCGACAGTGAGAAAAACAGGCTTTCCGATCTCATCATCATCAATCTGCTCGATGAAACGGCGCTTTTCGTAAACCGCGTGCTCGACGAAAAGGAAGCCGGCGTAAGTCTCCTCGACGTTCTTTGATCCGGCTGGTGGAAGACCGAAACTTACGACAGATAGGGTCCGGAGGCGAAGACCTTGCGGCCTCTTTCCTCGAAGCACGCGGTTTTGATATCCTCGAGCGCAATTATCGCTTCGGTAAAGCGGGCGAAGTCGACCTCATCGCCCGAAGAGGCGACCTGGTGGTCTTCGTGGAGGTTAAAAGCCGAAACACCTCAGTCTACGGAGGGCCTCTCTACGCCATAAACGAGCGGAAAAAACGTACGCTCAGGCTCGTCGCCTCGCACTATCTTGCCGCACGATCCGCCCTGGACGCCAGAACCATCACTTTCAGATTCGACATGATCGCCGTTTGCGGGGGCGCAATCGAATGGATCGAGGATATTCTGCGCTGATCACCCCCCTCCCGCACTAAAAAACGCTCATGATTTACCTTCCGCGTTCCGATACGTATAGATGAGGTCCAGAGACCAGCTCATGGAGGAGCGGGCGACCTTAACGCAAGGAGTGCACCATATGAAGACTCTCATGAACAAGGATGATCGTGAGAAAAAGCCGGGATCCCTCCGCGGCGATCCAAAAAAGATAGAAGAATATCGAAAACGTATTTCCGATGAGACGTATCTGGAACACGCCATAAACAGGATAGCGACCGATCTGTCTCATTATCTCACGAAATGATTAAAGTCCGTATCTGCGCGAAGAAACCGGGGACGGCGCGTTGTCATGATTGAAAAGACCGATTCCTACATGAACCTGCAGCAGAACAAGAAGCTTAAGTACCTCTTTCTGGCTTTGTTCTCGCTGCTGCTCTTTTCCATGGCATACATCTTCCAGTATTATTTCTGGCCGCTTCTTTTTGCACTGGTCATTTACATCGTCCTGTCGCCGATGCACGATTTCATTGGCAGGTTTGTAAAGAGGAAGTCGCTGTCGGCGTCGATCATGATGCTGCTTCTCATCCTCGGCTTTCTCGTGCCGCTTTTTTTCCTGCTCCTGAGTCTGGCCGATCAGAGCTACGATTTGTACCAGTTCGTCGAGAAAAAATTCAAGCCAGCGATGATGGATGAGTTCTTTTACCGCAGCAATTTTATCGTGGAGCTTGCGAACAGCCTGCGGATTTCCCGCGGAGATCTGATCAAGAAAACGACTGAGGTGATGCAGGGTGCGGCGTTTTCGTTGTTCCGGAACCTCACGGACCTTCTAACCTTTTCGATCAAGTTTTCGATCAACTTATTCTTCATGCTGCTCATTCTCTTCTTCCTTTTCATAGAGGGCGGCAAGTTCAAGGAGACGATCTACCGGGCGAGTCCTTTTCCCAAGGACATCGAGAACGATATAGCCAACCGGCTCAAGGAAGTCATAAAGGTCCTCATCGCCGGAAATTTATTGATCATGCTGCTTCAGGGGGGCATGGTGGGGCTGGGCTTCTTTATCGCCGGACTCGACGGGCCGCTTCTTTGGGGAAGCGTTGCCGCCGTTTTCTCGCTCGTCCCGGTAATCGGGACGTCGATTACATGGATACCGGCGGCGTTTTATCTGTTTGCGGTCGACCGCGTCGGCTGGGCGATCTTTTTGCTCGCCTGGGCAATTTTCTGGAACCTTCTTCTTGAAGACCTTTTAAAGCCGAAGGTCTTCGGCGAGCGGCTGAATTTTCATCCCCTTATTTTCTTCTTGCTGCTCCTGGGCAGCCTTCAGGCTTTCGGCCTGTCGGGGGTCATTGTGGGGCCCATACTCCTGACGCTTTTCTACTCGTTCCTGGAGATTTACCGGGTGCTCGATGAGTACGATACAAGGCAGGCGGCCCGGGACCGTGACGGTCAGGCTGCGGACGTTTCGAGTAAAGGCCCTAGTGCCGGTCGCCGGGATCGAGGGAGCCGTCGTAAATAGTGAAGCGGTTTTTTCCATTCCCCTTGCTGCAATAGAGCGCGCGGTCCGCCTTCTTGATAAGGTCTATTCTGTCCATGGCATGGTCGGGGAACGAGGCGATTCCGATCGAAAGGGTGATGTTCTGTGCGACCGGGGGGTAGTTGTTGGATGAGACGGCGTCCAGTATGCGCTCGGCGACGCGCGTGGATTTTTCTACACCGGTCTCCGGAAGGATGATTCCGAATTCCTCGCCCCCGTAACGGGAGACGGTATCATGACTGCGGCAGGCCTTTATGATGTTCGATGATATCTTCTTGAGGACCATATCCCCCGTCTGGTGCCCGTAATTGTCGTTGACCGCCTTGAAGCCGTCTATGTCCGCCATCATAATCGTAAGGCTTTCCTTCTTGCGCTGGGAATACAGCATCCCTCGCTCGAGACTGTCCTGGAAATACTTGTGATTGAACATGCCGGTGAGCGCGTCGGTGAGGGACATGCGGAAGTAGATGTCCCGCTCGCGGGCGGCCTTGATGAGCTCTTTGCGCTCGAGCGTTTTTTGTATGATTATGTCAAGATGCTCGAAGTTGATAGGTTTACTGATGTAATCGATGGCGCCCGCCCTCATGAACGACACCGCCGACTCGATGGAACCGAAGCCGGTAATCACGATGATGTCGATGTCGGCGTTGATGGATTTGATCTTCTCGAGCACCGCCATCCCGTCCATGCCCGGCAGGTGAATGTCCGTTATGACGATGTCGTACTCGCGGCTTCCGATCAGGAGGATGCCATCCTCTCCGCTGTCGGCCGTATCGACGGTGTGGCCGGAACGGTCCAGGAATTTCTTTACGACCCTGGTTACGCCGCTGTCGTCGTCGATAAGGATGATGCGTCCCTTGCCGCTACCTTCCGGCCTGAACATTGGCTTGTTCCTTTTTCATTATGAACAGGTAATTAAAACCCCGAAGGAAGAAGTTGCCTTCCTCGGCCGCCCCGTGATAATTCCCCATCTTGAGGGTCTTGTTGTGCCGCGTTACGGCGATTATATCGACCGGGGTGAAGCGTTGCGAGAGAATGCCAAACAGGTCGAAGCCGATGGGGATAAAGCCCTTTTTCCGGTGATAGTAGTCACAGACGTAGAGGGCCATGTAGCGGTCGCTTTTCAGTACGCGGTCGATCTCGCCGATCACGCCGCCCATCGCGGTTAAGTAACCCGGGTCGGCCGCGTTGATCCTGCCTATGCAGTCCTTCGCGTCGGAGTATTCAATGTTGTCGCCGTACGGCGGATCGACGAAGACGAAATCGGCCTTTTGGTTCTCAAGGGGGAGCTTCCTGGCGTCGGCCCGGTATACATCGCTTCTGACAGGGTGTATGTCGTAACCGAGGACGCGGCGGCCCGTGTCCCTGCACACGTCGATCGTCGTTCCGCTGCCGCACATGGGGTCCACCACGAGCTGCCCTTCTTTTGTATAGCGCGCGAGAACATTCCAGATGATGTAGGATGGGGTGGCGCCCGGGTAGTTCTGGTCACCCTGCTTTCCCCTGCCGTAATTCTGGGAGGGGTAATTCCAGAGTGTGGTTGTTTGAATGCGCAGCGAAGGTTTGTTCATCTCGTTTTCTGGCACGTTAAGGAGTCGTTTCAAGGGAGGAGGCATTTCCCAGTTCCTCCGGAGGAGCGTATCGCCCGTCACCATGATTTGTAAAGGAGTTTTTTTGATTTAATATAATCATTGACATATATGGTCGTGGGAATAAAGAAAACTGTTTCGAGTTTTCGCTCCTGCGGCTGTTTCCATGGAACAAGACCACCAGAATTTATACAAGTTATCACCGGTCGATAAAAATAAAGGCGGGAGGATGGTAATGTCCATAACCAGAAGGGATTTCCTCGGGCTGTCCGGCGTAACGGCGGCGGGGGCTTTCTTCGGCGGGGTATCGTTCCTCAGCGGATGCAAGTCCGCGCCGGACAAGCTGCAGGGGACTCGTGAAAGCACGACGATTTGCCCCTATTGCGGAGTCGGGTGCGGCCTTATTGTTTCCGCCAGGAATGGGAAAGTCGTCAATATCGAGGGTGATCCGGATCATCCTATAAACCAGGGTTCCCTCTGTTCGAAGGGCAGCGCGCTCTTCCAGATCTCCGACAATCCAAGAAGACTGTCGAAGGTCCAGTACAGAAAGCCGTACGGCACGGAATGGGAGGAGATCTCCTGGGACCAGGCCGTCAAGATGATCGCGCGAAGGGTCAAAGACACCCGCGACGCGACCTTCATCGAAAAGGAAGGCGACGTTACGGTTAATCGCTGCGCGGGAATCGCGAGCCTGGGCGGTGCCGCGCTTGACAACGAGGAGTGTTACACCCTCTCGAAATTCGCGAGGATGCTTGGAATAACCTACCTGGAGCATCAGGCTCGTATTTGACACAGCGCGACAGTCGCCGGTCTGGCGGCTTCCATCGGTCGTGGCGCGATGACCAATCACTGGAACGATATCAAGAATTCGGACGTCATCCTTATAATGGGGTCGAACGCCGCGGAAAACCACCCCATCTCATTCCGCTGGGTTCAGAAGGCCCAAGAGGAGCGCGGGGCGAAGCTCATCGTCGTCGATCCCCGTTTCACCAAATCGGCCTCGCTGGCGGATCTTTACGCACCGCTGCGTCCGGGCTCGGACCTGGCCTTCCTGGGCGGAGTTGTCAACTACGCCCTCGGGAATGAGCGGATTCAGAAGGAGTACGTTGTTGAATATACCAACGCGGCGTACCTGATAAATCCCGAATTCAGGTTCAACGATGGCCTCTTCAGCGGTTATGACGGAAGCAAGAAGAGTTACGACAGCAAGACCTGGGCGTACCAGCTTGACGACAAGGGCATTCCGAAGCAGGACAGAACCCTCAAGGACCCCAATTGCGTCTACCAGCTCATGAAGAAGCATTATGCCCGCTATACGCCGGAGAAGGTGGAGCAGTCGACCGGATGCCCGAAAGAGTCTTTCCTCAAGGTGGCCGAGCTCTTCACCTCCACGCACAAGCCCGACAGGGTGGCGACCATCCTTTACGCCATGGGGACCACGCAGCACACCGTCGGGACGCAGAACGTGCGTATCTTCGCGATCCTGCAGCTCCTCCTGGGGAACATGGGCCTTGCGGGCGGCGGCATCAACGCGCTTCGGGGCGAGTCCAACGTGCAGGGTTCCACCGACGCCGGACTGCTCTGGCACATCCTGCCCGGCTATATTCCCGCGCCGGTCGCCAAAAAGCACCCCAATCTCGAAGCCTATATCAAGGCGACCACGCCCAAGACCAACGATCCGCGAAGCATCAACTGGTGGTCGAACAGGCCCAAGTATCTCATCAGCATGCTCAAGGCCTGGTACGGCGACGCCGCGACGAAAGAGAATGACTTCTGCTACGACTGGCTGCCCAAGGCGCACAAACCGGTCCCGTATATCACGCTGTTCGAGGACCTGTACGCCGGCCGGCTTAAGGGGGCCATCTACATGGGGACCAACCCGATCGTCGGCGGGCCAAATTCCAACCGCACGGCGAAGGGTATGGAAAAGCTCGACTGGCTGGTGGCCGTGGACCTGTGGGAAACCGACTCCTCGATATTCTGGAAGCGTCCCGGCGCCAATGCCGCTCAGATAAAGACCGAGGTCTTTCTCCTTCCGGCGGCGGCGTCATTCGAGAAAGAGGGAAGCGTATCCAACTCGGGACGCTGGGCGCAATGGCGTTACAAGGCGCAGAATCCTCCCGGCGTGGCCAAGAGCGACCTCGACATGATAGACCTGATTTACCGCGAGCTTAAGGGTCTCTACCAGAAGGAGGGCGGCAAGTTCGCCGATCCCATCCTCAAGCTCGTATGGAACTACACCGAGCCCGGCGAACACGAGGCCAGCCCGCATCTGGTTGCGAAGGAGATCAACGGATTCGATTACAAGACAAAAAAGCAGATGTCGACCTTCATGGACCTCAAGGATGACGGTTCGACCGCCTGCGGCAACTGGATTTACAACGCCAGCTACACCGAGAAGGGCAATATGATGGCCCGCCGCGGAGCCAGGGACGCCTCCAATAAGATTGGGATGTATCCGGAGTGGTCGTGGTGCTGGCCGCTTAACCGGCGCATCCTCTACAACCGTGCCGCCGTCAATCGCGAGGGAGAGCCCTGGGACAAGAACCGCTGGGTCGTCAAATGGACCGGCAGCGCATGGAAAGGAGACGTGGTGGACGGCGGGCCGAAGTTCGGTCCTGACGCCAAAAATCCATTTATAATGAACGCCGAAGGCGTGGGCAGGCTGTTCTCGAAGGACCTTGCCGACGGCCCGTTCCCCGAGCATTACGAGCCGATGGAAACGCTGACGGCGAACCTGTTTAACTCGCAGAAGCTCAACCCCGCCGTGCAAATACATGACACGCTGAAGGGCGATTTCAACGATGCGGCCCGCTATCCGTATATCGCCACCTCGTACCGCGTCGTGGAACACTGGCAGGCCGGCGCAATGACCCGCAACCTCCCGTGGCTCGCCGAGTTGGTTCCGGACATGTTCTGCGAAATCAGTCCATCGCTCGCGAAAGCTAAGGGTTTCAAACACGGCGACAAGGTTCGGATTTTCAACTCGCGCGGCGCCATCACGGCTTACGCGCTGGTGACCGAGAGAGTACAGCCGCTTAAAGTGCAGGGAAGGATGGTGGAGATGGTCGGTATGATCTGGCACTTCGGACACGGATGCGGTGTGTCCGGCGACAGCTGTAATCAACTCACGCCGAGCATCGGGGACCCCAACACTGACATCCCCGAGTATAAGGCATTTCTGGTGGACATCAGGAAGGAGGCGTAAGTCATGTCAGAAAAAGCGTTTTTGGTTGACACAACTAAATGTTCCGGATGCAGATCCTGCCAGGTTGCCTGTAAACAGTGGAACAGTCTTCCGGCCGAGAAGACAGTATTCTTCGCCGGTCCGGAGATGACGAATCCGAAAGAGCTTTCGGCGATCACCTGGAACCACGTTAAATTTTTCAATGTCGACCGGTCCAACCCGGACCGCCCTATCTGGACGATCATGCACAAGAAGTGCTATCACTGCGAAGTGGCCAACTGCCTGCGCGTGTGTCCCGAGAAGGCGATCTACAAGAAGGACGGATGGACGGTGATCGATCAGGAGAAGTGCATCGGCTGCGGCGCCTGCGTGAACGAGTGCGTATACCTTGTGCCACAGGTGAGCGATGCGGACCACAAGTCGCACAAGTGCCATGCCTGCGCGATGAATCCTCGAGAGATTCCCGCGTGTGCATTCGCCTGTCCCACCGGCGCGCTTACCTATGACCACCGGTTGAGCATCGTCAAGAAGGCCGAAAAGCGCCTGGAGGAGGTAAAGAGGGGCTTCCCAAACGCGAGCATTTACGGCAGGGAACAGTTTGAGGGCCTGAAGGTCATCACCATCAGCAGGGACCGTCCGGAGAAATACGGCCTCCCGCTCGATCCCAGGCCCATCGATCTGGTCAAGGCGGAGTCGATTCGCGAGACCTATAAAATGCTCGCCTTCTTCAGCCTGGGCCTCCCCTCGCTCAAGAGGGTGGCTTATCGCATGGCGAAATCCGCGGTCGAGAAGGACCGGCGGCGGGCCTGAGTTTTTCATACGATCGTATTGCAAGCAGAAGGCGATGATATAATTCATCGCCTTCTTCATTTATTGCGGCACTAAAAAGATTATTTGACAAAAAGCCGTCCGCGCCGATTAATAGTGGCTCGTCGCGCGGGCCCATATACGCGGGCCAGGCGTGGATTTCAGGTACAGGAGATCGCAATGAAAAGGCTGGTGGTCGTTCTCGTGCTTCTGGCGCCCTTTACGCTGTCGTGCAGCTACTTCTTCAAGGAAACGCTGAACGTGAAGGAGGTGGTCGCGAAAAAGGAGGAGATGGACAGGTTTGACAATCCGGCCTATAAATTCCTCGCCACCAAAGACCTTGCGGAGAAACGCGTGCAGGTCAAGAACGTGGTGGTCAAGGACGTTATCGTTTCGGGCAATATCGATTACGAATTCTGCGTGCTGGTCAGTGTCCCTTATGAAAAAGGAACCATTGACTGTTATATCTACTCCCGCGAACTGGAAACGGTTTCACGCCTCGTTAAGGGCAAAACGAAAATAGACGTCGTCGGCGATTTCGGCCGGTTTTTTACGCTGCTCGACGATGCGTACACCAAGATCGAAATCATCAATGCCGATATAACCATACTGAAGGAGAAATAGATCGCCATGGAGTCGTTTGTTCAGGGGCTCTTCGCGGACAGGATCGGCGGAGCGCAGTTCGGTAAAGAAGACAAAATATACAAGTTCGAAAAGATAAAGCGCGCCAAGCGAGAGGCGGCAAGTAAAAATCCCGGGGTGAGTCTTATCGACCTGGGCGTCGGAGAGCCTGACGAGAAGGCTTTCGGCCTGGTTATCGAGGCGCTCCGCGGGGAAGCCGATAAACACGAGAACCGCGGCTATTCGGACAACGGCATCGATGAATTCAAGGCCGCCGCCGCGGGCTATCTGAAAAAGGTTTTCGGCGTTGACGGCATATCGCCCGAGCGTGAGATAAATCACTCAATCGGATCGAAGCCCGCCCTGGCGATGATGCCGGCGGCGTTCATCAATCCAGGAGACGTCACCCTCATGACGGTCCCCGGGTATCCCGTGGCGGGTACGCACACCCGGTGGTACGGAGGGCGGGTCTACGACATCCCGCTTAAAAAGGAAAACGGGTTCCTTCCCGACCTCGAGTCCGTTCCGGCCGAAATCAGGAAGCGCGCCAAGGTATTGGTAATCAACTATCCGAACAATCCCACCGGCGCCCGGGCGGGCGAATCGTTCTATAAAGAGGTGATAGAGTTCGCACTGAGGAACGGCGTTGTGGTGGTTCAGGATGCGGCCTACGCAGCGCTGACGTATAACGGCGACCCGCTGTCATTTCTGAGCGTTCCGGGGGCGAAAGAAGTCGGCGTCGAGATACATTCCCTGTCGAAGTCATACAACATGACCGGATGGAGGATGGCGTTTGTCGCGGGGAACGAAAAAATCGTGAAGGCCTTCGCCACTGTAAAGGACAATTACGATTCGGGCCAGTTCAAGGCAATTCAATGGGCGGCCATACGGGCGCTCGAGCACCCGGAGCTGACCGACCGCATCAAAACGAAATACGAGCGCCGCCTTGGGGGGCTGGTGCGCGTTCTTTCGGGTATAGGATTCAACGCCGAGATGCCCGGGGGGACCTTTTATCTGTATGTGCAGAGCCCGAGAGGCCTTAAAAACGGGATGGATTTCCCGACCGCGGAGGACTTTTCGCAGTATCTTATCAGGGAAAAACTGATATCCACCGTGCCGTGGGACGATGTGGGTCATTTTCTGCGCTTTTCGGCCACGTTCGAGGCACCCTCGGTCGAGAGTGAAGCGCTTATCTTACAAGAGATTGAAAAAAGATTTAGTGATTTACAACTGGTGTTCTGACGCTCCGTATGGTAGGATTGTTATGTATCGGGATAAAAGGGACGCCATCCGCCCGGGGCGTGGGCGGGTCCGACGTTCCCGGCTATTGCGTAAATATCATGTATCAATAAACGGCCCTGCGACATGATGCAGGTATTCCGGAAATCCCGGTCGCACGGACGGGAAGGAGCCGGAATATCGAGCGTGTGAGCGGGTCGGGAGAGTCCGGTTGCTCGGCGGATTGACTGTTTCCAGAAAGACAATGATTATCGCGGGCCTCGCGATGGCGGCGCTTGCAGTTGCCGTGCTCGGCGTCCGCCTCCTGCTTAAAAGCGTCGGTTCGCTTGACGGTTCCTTCTCCGGGGCGGTCGGCGACAGGGTCGAAATTCTGCGGGATGGAAGAGGCACGCCGATGATAAAGGCCGAAAACTGGGGCGATGCCTGTTTCGCGCTCGGCTATATCCACGCGCAGGACCGCCTGGTCATGATAGAGTATTACAGGGCGCTGGCGAGAGGGCGCATACAGGAGCTTTTCGAAAACGACGCCGGTCTCATGGACAGGCTTGCCGCGGTTATGGGATTTCACCGCCGCGCGGGCGAAATCCTGGCCAGGCTTAAATCGCCGCACCGTGAATACCTCGATGCCTATGCCGCCGGCGTCAATTTAATGAAAGACAGAAAGTACCGGGAGGTCGTCCGTTTCTCGCGGTTGCCGGACGATCCCTGGACGGCCCGGGACGTTATCGCCATACTGCTCCTGGTGGACTGGTCACAGGCCTTTCTCGCCAATCGGGAGCTCCGCTTCGCGCTTCCCGACAGACTGAGGACCTATCCCATACGCGATATCATACCCGAGGATATGCTGTACTGGTATTCCGACGCCGAACAGAAAAATGTTTTCGCGCTCAGGGAGCTTAAAAACGCGGTGAGCGATTTCGTGGGCTCGTTCTCTTCGGGTTTCGCCTGCCTGGTCCCGACCTCGCTGACGCACGACGGCAGTGCGCGAATCATCTTCAATCTCGATGTTCCCCTGCGCCTTTATCCTTCGTGGTACCCCGTGTGTTTTCGCGTGGCCGACGGCGAGCTTGATGGAGTCAGTTTTTCGGGGATGCCTTTCGTTTTTACCGGCAGGAACCCATCCATGGCCTTTTCGTCGTTTACGATGAAAGCCGATACCCAGGACTTCCACATCGAAACGACACGAAAGCAGAAGGATTCGGAGCAGTACCTCGGGGCGTTCGGCTGGCGCGATTTCGAAGTGACGGAGGGGGCGACCGTTCCGGGCGTGGCCGCCCCCGTGCGCTCCACCGAGCGAGGGCCCGTTGTCAGCGATATCTTCGCGGGGATGTATCGGACCGATTGCATTACCGTTCGCTCGCTGTTTCCCGGTGAGGATTATATAGCAGCCCTTTTCGACGTGCCGCTCGCCGTTTCGCCCGCCGCGGCGCGTATGCGCCTTGCCAATGTTACGTCCCCTCCAAGGGCCTATCTCTTTTCGTCCGGGGAGTACGCCCTGCGCGGCTTCTCGGGAAAAATTCCCTTGCGTCTTCAGAAAGCGGGTTTATCCAAAAACCAGGTGTTCAATCCGATCTGGACGGGCGTTGCCGACATTTCGAATTACTTCGAGGCCGCGGGGCGTGATGTTTCTCTGATCGGCGGTTCGATCGCCGAGGGAGTTCCCCCTGCTATGCGGGACAGCCTGCAGTATGACGAGGAAGAAAGGACGGCAAGAATCCGAGATCTGTCCGGGGCGGGTGGAGTGCTCGACATCGCGGCCCTGCAGCGGGCGCTTCGCGACACCTATTCCATCTCCGCGGCGAAATTCGTACCGCTTTTTATACGGCTGCTCGAGAAGATACCGGTGACATCCGCCCGTCTTACGAGGATATACTTCATGGACTGGGACTACCGTATGCGTAAGGATTCGGTCGCCGCAACCATTTACCAGACGCTCGTGATAAAGCTCGTTCAAGAGACGATGGGGGATGAGTGCAAAAACGAGATTTCCGGAATCCTCGAACACCATCACCATTTTTCCGATAGCTTTCTGAAGGCGATTGAGGAAGAAAAGTCGATTCTCTTCGACGACATAACGACGAGCACCCGCGAGGAGCGTCGGGACGATATTTTCGACAGGGCATTTCTCAGGTCCATGCGCTACCTCAATGACAGGCTCGGTCCGATAATGGAAAACTGGACGTGGGGAAGCCTTCACACCGGTCATTTTTCGGTTCCCCTCATCGACGAAAGCGCGTTCTGGTCGCGCCTTTTCCATGGCAGGATGGATGAGCCCTTCGAGGGCGGGTTCGCCACGGTTTATCGCGGGACGTCGCTACCCCTGGAGAATTTTAAGGCGGATGTGACAAGCTGTCTTTCCGGCATATACGACACTACGGCGGGGACTTACTCCGCATCGTACAGCTATTCGCTCAATCCCTTTTCGGATTACTTCGACTACAGGATGGAATACGGTAACTTCGCGGCCTTCAGACCGGACGACACCCGCCATCGCATTGAGATACGTCCGATGAAGTGAGTTATGTGGAGCTGATCGGGATCGAACCGACGGCCTCTAGAGTGCGATTCTAGCGCTCTCCCAGCTGAGCTACAGCCCCACGGTGGGTCCACGGTATGCGGTGCCATGGACTGCGTCAATGAAAATTTATGCTTGGTTGATGATAAATGATGCATCCCCGGCGCTTATTTGCACGAAAAAGATCCAAAAGTAGTTTTCAACCGGAGGCAGCCGGCCCGAATGCAGAAGGTCCGGCGGCCGGAAAATTTTATCGCGTCTTTCCGCTTGCGGCCGTTTTCCTGCTGTGTGCGGGCGCGGTTTTCGCCGCCGATCCGCTGATTATGAACGGTAATTTTTCCGGGAGTCATTTAAACGGGCACCTTGAGTATTTTCTGGACGAAGATGGAGGGCTCGATATCTCGGCCATCGCCGCGCCCGGCTTCCCCTTCCGCGCGGCGCCGACATTGACTGGCAGCCCGAGTTTCGGCTACAGCCGCGGCGCGCTGTGGCTGCGGTTCCTTGTTAATAATCCCTCGCCCTCTCCGGTGGAATGGTATCTCGAATACAATTACCCCATCACCGACCAGGTCGAGCTTTTCATTCCCGAGGGATTTGGATTTCGGCGAACCGAGGCCGGCGATCGAAAACCCTTCGCACAGCGCCCTGTCGAATATCGCTCGCCGGTGTTTCCGATTATACAGAAAAGCGGCACGTCCGCTTATTATCTGCGCGTACGAAGCCAGGGTTCCCTTACCGTGCCGCTCGTCGCATGGCTCCCCAAAGCGTTCGAAAAAATGAAGGCCGCTGAAATGCTGCTCCTTGGCATCTATTACGGTATAATGCTCGGGCTGACGCTGTATCATGTGTTCCTTTTCATTTCAGTCCGGGAGCGGAGCTATCTGTACCTGCTCCTTTTCATTATCGGGGTGGCCGTTTTTACCATGGTGCACAATGGGCTGGGTTTTCAGTATCTCTGGCCCGAGAGCGTGCGATGGCAGAACCGGGCTCATCCATTTTTGATGTTTTTCCTGAACGCTGTCGTTCTTCAGTTCGCGCGGCTTTTTCTTTCAACACGGGAAAGGATGCCGCGTCTTGATGTGCCGGTGCGTGTACTGGCCGCTGCGAACCTGTCCGTGCTTGCCGTCCCTTTTATACTTGAGTATTATTACGCGACACAGATTTCGGTAATCATGTCGGGTCTTTCGGGTTCGATGCTCATAATAACCGGGGCCGTGGGGTTCTTTCTTCGCCTGCGCGAGGCGCGCTTTTTCCTGACGGCCTGCCTGTGTTTTCTGGTCGGTGTATTGCTCATGGTGTTGCGCGCGTATGGCGTGCTGCCGGAGAATCCGATAACGGCGTGGACCTACCAGATCGGTTCGTCGGTGATGATTCTATTATTTTCACTGGGCGTTGCCGACAAAATCAACATCATGCGCGGCGAACGCGAACGGGCGCTGAACAGCCTCGCCGAGTCGGAAGAAAAGTACCGCACGCTGGTGGAAAACGCGCGCGACGGGATCGTTTTGCTGGCAGACGAAAAACCGTTATATGCCAATCCTTCGCTTATCTCCATGCTCGGTTATACGGAGCGCGAATTTTATGAAAAGACCATTGTCGATTTCCTTCCGGACGACCCTCAGGGCAGGGACCTCGTGCTGCCCCGGCATCACGAGAGGATGCGCGGAATCGATCTGCCATCAAATTATGAGGCCCGGCTTCTGGCCGGGGATGGGAGGCTGCTGGACGTGATCATCTCGGCCTCGCGCATCCGGATGGGCGGCGATAATGTGATCATCGCGATCATCAGCGATGTCTCGCACCTGAAAAAGGCCGAAAACACAATTCACCGGCAATACCGGGAGATCCATGCACAGTACGAGGAGGTGGAATCCCTCAACCGGGAACTCATGCGCACGCATAACGAGCTTGTGGACCTCAACGAGCGGCTTGCCAGGGAAAAGGAGCAGCTTGCGGCGACGCTGGTGTCCATCGGTGACGGTGTGATCGCAACCGATACGGAAGGCCGGATCGTGATGCTCAACCACGCGGCGGAACGCCTCACGGGCTGGCCGCAGGCGGAGGCCGAGGGCCGCCCGGTCGGCGAGCTGTTTAATCTCGCGGGGGGGCAGGTAAATAATCAAAGAATAAGCGGGACTGTTTCCGAGGTTACCCGTAGAGGCGGCCTGGAAATAAGCGACGTTCCGCTGGAGCTTGTCAACAGGAAAGGCGACGAACGGATAGTGGAGATGTCCGGCTCGCCGGTCCGGACCGCGGACGGGAAAACGCTCGGGGCGGTGCTCGCCGTACGGGACATCACCGAAAAGCACAAGCTGGAAAAAGAGCTCGCCAAGATCGGAAAGATCGAATCGCTCGGGCTGCTCGCAGGTGGGATCGCGCACGATTTCAATAATCTGCTTACCTCTATAATCGGCAACCTTTCGCTGGCGAAAATAGAGGCGGCCGGAAACAGCGCATGTTCCGAGATCCTTGACAGGATCGAAAGCGTTTCGCAGCGGGCGGTGAATCTGACAAGGCAGCTCCTCACCTTTTCCAGGGGTGGTGATCCCATTAAAAAGACCGCCTCGATAGTGAAACTTTTGGAAGAGACTGTGTCTTTTCTCCTGGCCGGATCGAACGTCAGGAGCCATTTTTTCGTGGAGGGTGACATACCATCGGTCGACATCGATCCTGACCAGATCAGCCGGGTGCTGCACAACCTTATAATAAACACCGTGCAGGCCATGCCCGGCGGTGGCAATATTTCAATACGGGTGCAGAACGTCCCGGATGTACGCTGGCTGCCGCTTTCGGCCGGCCGTTATGTTAAAATATCAATTTCGGACGAGGGCGTGGGCATACCCCGGAAGCATCTCGGCAGGATTTTCGATCCATATTTCACGACCAAGGAATATGGCAGCGGGCTCGGCCTCGCCATCACTTTTTCCATCATCAAAAAGCATGGCGGGCACATCGACGTCGAGTCGAATGAAGGAGTCGGATCGACATTCAATGTGTATCTGCGCGCCTCGGAAATCGACGGCATTCCGGCGGAGGCGACGCCTGCATCGATGGCGCCCCGTCGGCGCGCGGGAAGGATCATGGTGATGGACGATGAGGAATGCATTCTCGACCTCGCGGTGAACATGCTGGGAAATTTCGGTTATGAGGTAACGGTCGTTCGCAACGGAGGCGAGGCCCTCCAGTCCTATCGTCGCGCGATGGAGGAGGGGAAAAGGTTCGATGCCGTGATTATGGACCTCACCATCCCCGGAGGAATGGGAGGGCGCGAGGCACTGGTGAAACTTAAAAGCGTTGATCCGGACGTGGTTGCGATCGTTTCGAGCGGATATTCAAACGACCCGGTCATGGCCAATTTCCGGGCGCACGGGTTCCGCGGTGTACTCGCGAAACCCTATACAATCGAGGACATGATACAGGCTATCGACGAGGTCACATCACCGGAAGGCGGCACGGCCGCCTGAAGAGAGCGGTCGCGCCGGGTTGGGCCGCGTTCCCGAACGGTTTATTGACGCGCCGTATCTTTCCCAAGCGCGAATGCGCGCCTGTTCGTTTCGAAATCGGAAAATTGTTCGCGGACCACCGCCAGGATCGATTCGTCCGATACCGGCAGGTCGCCGAGCGCGCTTGCCATGCCGAGCGCGATTGTGTTGACCTGTCGCAGTGCATTGAAATGGCTTCTGGACAGCTCGTCGATCGGGAATAGATGGACATTCGGGGTGAATTCCCGAAGGCGCGCCTGGATCGTTTCGAGCGGTGGGTACGCGCACTCTCCCATGCGCACGGATACCGGCGTGAGCGGGAAATCGTTGACGATGACGACAGACCGCTCGTTCAGGTAGCGCGCATGCCTGAGCGCTTCCATGGGCTCCATGGAAATCATCATATCGGCCCCTCCGGTCGGGATGAGCCCCGAGGCGGCCATACGGCGCTCGTCGGGCGTTTCGCCGCTTTCGGGCTTCCTGTATCGGACGTTGCTCGTCACGATACCCTCCCGCTGCGCGCCGCCGCGGCGCTCCGCCCCGACAACATCGAGCCCTTCGTGGATGGCGGCGAGTTTCAGCACGGTGCCGAGCGAAATGGCGCCCTGCCCCCCGATTCCGCAGATGAGGATGTCGTAAGCGATCATACGGCCTCCACCCCGGCCGTCAGCCGCCGTATCTCCGTGCGTAAAATCGCCGAGTTGAGGCAGAGATCGTGGCACGCCCCGCAGCGCAGACAGTTCGCTTCCTCGATATAGTACCGCCACTTGCCGGTCGTTTCCTCTTTTCTGATGGCGGGACAGCCGAATTCGACGTAGCATTCGTTGCACTTCTGGCACCGCTCATCGTCTATCTGATAATAGATCTCGTACTCTCCCGAATCGCGCGCGATCCGGCGGCCGTATTGGAGGGCGCATTCCTCCTCAGCGATTATGACGCGCACCCCTTTTCCCGCGCGGATCGCTTCCTTAACGGCGGCCAGGGAGGCCTTGATATTGAAGGGTTTGATGGTGCGCACATATGATACTCCGATCGATTTAAGCATGCCCTTCATGTCCACCGGACGCATCTTCGTGCCGTCGAGCGCCGTGTCGGTGGTGGGGCTGGGCTGGTGCCCGGTCATGGCCACCCATTTATTGTCGAGGATGATGAGCACGAGGCTCGCGTTTTGCTGCACGGCGTTGATGAGTCCGGGAATGCCCGAATGGAAAAACGTGGAGTCGCCAACGTAGGCGATCACGTTCTCGCCTTCGATTTTCTGGAGCATGCCCTGGGCGATGCCGACGCCGCAGTTCATGCAGGTAACCCAGTCGAACGCGCGGAAAGGCGGCAGACAGGACAGGGTGTAACAGCCGATGTCGCCCGCGAAAACGGTCTTGCGGTCCGTGGCCTTGACGATTGAATAGAGCGTGGCGCGGTGCGGACAGCCGGTACAGAAGGCCCCCTGTCTGGGAGGCAGGTCGCCGGTGAGTTTTTTCGAAAGTTCGATCGCACGCGTCGTACGCTTCGGCAGCGGCGCGCGAAGCTCTTGCGAAAGGCTTTCGGCGATGAGATCGACGTCGAGCTCTCCATGTGCCGGGAAAACGTCTTTGCCGATTATGGGCACGCGGACGCCCGCGTCGTACAGCAGGCGCTTTGCCTGGAACTCGATAAAGCCCTCCAGATCCTCGACCACATATATGCGGTCGAGATGCTTCGTGAAGGATGCTATCTCTTCCGGATTGAGTGGATAGCTCATGGCTATCTTGAGTATGGGCGCGTCGGTGATGCCGAGGAGGGAAAGCGCTTCCAGAAGGTAGAGATAATTGACGCTCGACGAAATGAAACCGGTTCGGCCGTAACCCGAAAGCGCCCTGTTGAGCCCGAGCGACGGGATCTCACCCTGAAGCCGTTTGACGGCCTCCATGGCGCGGCGGTGGTTTGCGACCGAGCCGGCGAACAGGTTAATATAACGCTCCGGGTTTCTATCGAAACGGCCTTTTGTGGGAAAGGCGTCTGGCAGTTTTCCGAGACGGAGCGAGCCGATATTATGGCAGAGTTTCGACGGCGCGTTGACGATGACCGGAAGGTTGTAGGTTTCGCTCAATTCAAAGGCGCGCGCGGTGTAGTCTTTGGCCTCCTGGATCGACGCGGGCTCGAGAATCGGGAGATGCGTGTGGAGCGAATACCACCGGTCGTCCTGTTCGCTTGTGGAGCTTGTGGCGCCGGGATCGGAGCCGATGACCACGACGAAACCAGCGCCGACGCCGGTGTAGCCGGCGAAGTGCAGCACCTCGGCCGCCACGTTCATGCCCACGTGCTTCATGGTGACCATTGAGCGAATGCCGGCCCAGCTTGCCCCCTGAGCGCCGTGCGCGGCGACATGCTCGTTGACGCTGAACTCGGCATGGATGCCGGGAAACTCCTTCTCAAGCGACCGGTATCCTTCCCCGATCTCCGAGGCGGGGGTCCCCGGATAGGTGCTGAAATAGCCGAGCGCCGCTTCGAGTCCACCGCGGACTATCGCGTCGTTTCCCATGGCGAGGATGGTTCTGCCGGGTTCGTTAAGCGCGAGCGGATTCATGATTACGCAATCGGTTCTATCAACAGGGATTTTTGCTCAAGGGCCGGCATGATGGCGCTATCCAGCGCGATAAAATCGGCGCCCTCGTCAAGATAGTGGCGGGCGCGGCGTTCGGCGGCACCGTCGCCCGCGGCCGAGCGGACGATGATGATAAACGACGAGGGAATCGTCCCTTCACTCTTCAGTTTCAGGGCGAGTTTAAGCATCTGCGCGGGGTCGAGATCGTAGACGGGCTTCGCCATGCCCGCACCGGCGTCGAAAAGCCCGGAGGCGAGGACTGCGCCGTCAAAGCCGCAGATGGACGATGAGACGAGTCCCGAGTGTACGAGGTCGCGGTTCTTATTTTTTGAGACAATTTCGATGAACATCGGTCCCGTGAACGCTTTGCCGATGTGTCCGGCGATTGCCAGCGGGCTGATCCGGCCGTATTCGCCCAGCAGTATTCCCGAACCCGCCGGCACCTTCGCGCACGAAGCGGCGGCCGATTCGATCGATTCAATCGACGCGATGTACGCCAGCCTGGTGATTACGGGCGCTCCCATATAACCTCCCGCGGGGAATGGCATTTTGACCAGTCGACCGGCCCGTGATAGGCGGTAAAACGGTCGAGTTCGCCGCTCTCCTCGAGGCGCCGGTAAATGGTGTGCCAGACGCAGTCCCGGTCTTCGTATACTTCGCAGCGCGTACCCTTTATGCCCTCGCACGGGCCGTTGCGCACTCCCTTGGGGCACAGGGTGACGGGGCAGAGCATGGAGGTCTCGTTGAGAATGCATTCGCCGCAGTGTGAGCAGCGCTCGTAAAAACGCCCCAATCGTTCGACCATCCCCGCGAAATCCGTGTCGAGGGCGGCGACCACCCGCTTGCCGGTCACTTCGGCGATGGCCTGCACGCCACCTCCGCAGGCAAGCGCAATGAGCGCGTCGGCGCCGGAGAGTTCCTCTTCGATACGCCTGAAATCGCGCGCCGAGATGCGTTTGTCGCAGGGAGACTCTATGGAGATGGTCGCGAGCACCTCGCGGTCGGCGAACATCTCCATCATCTCCTTGACCTGTTCCGAGCCCCCGGTGCGGCAGACCGCGGCGCACTCGGAGCAACCGACGATGATTATTTTCCGTGCGTCGGAGGCGTACTTCTTTACGATTCCGGGGTCCTTTTTATGGGTGACAATCATAACGCACTCTCCGGGATTGCTGGAAGGCGCGGATTTTTTCCGCGTCCTCCACTATTTACGGGTGCCGGATTAAAATCAATAGTTTTTCAGATCGGGCGGCCTTTCAGGCCGGACGGATGCGGCCGCCCGGTCCGAAAGGCGCGGCATTCGGCTTGACTTCGGTGTTCGAATCATTTAGGAAAACCGATGATTGGGCGGGAGGAAAGCGACAAATGAAAATCACCACGCTTAACTGCAACGGCCTGCGCTCCGCCGTGGAGAAGGGCTTTTTCGACTGGCTGCACACGGAAGGGCCGGACGTGTTGTGCCTGCAGGAGACGCGGCTTTCCAACGAATTTCGGAAAACAGGGCGTTTCACCCCGAGGGCTACCACTGTTATTTCAACAATGCCGACAAAAAGGGCTACAGCGGGGTCGCTATTTTCTCCAAAACCGAGCCGGATGGCCTGATCGTCGGAGATGGCTGGGCAACGATGGCCGATGAGGCCCGCTATATCGAGGCGCGTTTCGGTAAACTCAGCGTGGTTTCGCTCTACCTTCCATCGGGCTCGAGCGGGCCAAAGCGGCAGGAGGTAAAATTCGATTTCTTAAACCGCTTCATGGATCAACTGCGCTCGATGCGCCGCTCGCGGCGCGAGTACGTGCTGTGCGGCGACTGGAACATCGCCCATAAAAACATCGATATAAAAAACTGGCGGTCGAACCAGAAGAACTCGGGCTTTCTTCCCGAGGAGCGCGCCTGGATGGACGAGCTTTTCGGGCCCGCCGGCTTTGTCGACGCTTTTCGCGTTGTCAACCAGGAGGCCGACGAGTATACTTGGTGGTCGCACCGCGGCCGTGCCCGCGAAAAGAACGTCGGATGGCGGATCGATTACCAGGTGGTTACCCACGGCCTCAGGGAGAAGGTGGTTTCGGCCTCGATTTACAGGAACAAGCGCTTCTCGGACCATGCGCCGCTTACCATGGTGTACGACATGGAACTTCCGCGCTCTTCCCCCTCTCAAGCCGCTTGTCGAGCTCACTGACGGCTTTCCGGAATTCGTGGCGAGTATGTTGTTTTCGGGACCCCTCCGATATCCTTCCGATAAAAACGGGCGTTTCAGATGAAGGCCTGGACACCCCGCCGACAGGGACCGGATGGTTTCAGATAAAAAAATACTGGATTATTCCATAAGCCACGGCGTATAATTCGAGGCGGCCGATTGCGGCGCGCATTTCCTCCGGTCCGCTTCGCGGATCGGTCTGCGCCGCCGAAATACGGCATTCCGTAAGAGGGGGGCCTTATCGTGCTGAAACGATCAGACATGAAGGTTCGTATTCGGCGTTTGGCGCTTGGAGTTATGCTGTGCTGTGCGCTCGCGCAGGCGCCGGCGGACCTTCGGGCCGCCGACTGGCCCATCTACAAGGGAAACATCTATTTTACCGGTAATAACGATGAGATCGTCGTTAATAACAATAATCTCAAGTGGCTATTCGAATCTCCGGGCACGGTGTTTAACCCGGTCGTTTCCGACGGGAAAGTATATTTCCTCGACATTAAGAAAAACGTCTACTGTCTCGACGAAGAGGAGGGGAAACTCCTGTGGAGACTGGACCTGCTCCAGACGTCCGCCCAGTTCAACCCGACCCGCCGCCCCGCGGGCAAGGTAAAGTATCCCCTGGTGAAGGGAGATACCCTGTTCGTTTCGGACTCCTATGCGATCTACGCGATAGATAAGAACAGCGGCGCGGTGCGCTGGGCCCGTACAGGCATGCCCGAGGAGCACTATGGCAAAACCTCCGGGGCCATGGTCGACGGTATTTACTCCGACCCATTCGTATCCGACGACGCAATTTTGTACGGAACCAGGAACGTATTCATGTCGCGCGAGTTGAAGAATGGCAGATCCGTCTGGAGCAACAGCGCGATCGGAAGCTACAGCGGCTTTCCCACGTTTTACGACCGCTACGTGCTGACCCAGTCCATGGATTTCAGCAAGGACCGCTATTCGGTCTTCTGCCTGTTTGCCGACAGCGGAAAAATAAAATGGGAAACCGTAATTGAAAAGCCGCCGGTCATTTACCCGCCGGTGGTATACAAGGGGAATGTGTATATCGCCTCCGGCGCAAAAATCTATTGCCTGTCCCTCGAGGGCGGTCGGGTGCTGTGGTCCAGGGAATACGGCGACCTTATAACGTCCAACCCCGGCTTTACCGAGCGCGAAATCCTCTTCTCGGTCGGTAACAGGAGGATCGTATCGGTCGATCCGGCCGATGGCGGGGTGCTCAACGATATCGATTTCGGTGAGCGGACCGGTCCGTATTTTGTGACGATACGCGACCAGATATACATAGCGCATTCCATCCAGCGGAACGTGGGCGGGCGCGATCTGCCCTTCACCTCCCTCAAGGCCATTCGGTTTTCGAACAACGAGAAGCTGTGGGAGTTCGTCTCGCCGTTTCCGGGCGCGCCGTCTCAGCCCGTAGCCTCCAGGGGTATCATGCTTCTTCCCGCGGGCAACTATCTCTATGCCGTCGGCACCGAGTACTACCCGCGCACCGTAAAGGGAGGGAGCGGTTATTACAAACCGGGGAGTGAAAAGCCGGTGACCGATACCGCGCTGCGCCCCGAAGTGAAGGAGGAACCTCTCGAGCCGGTAAAGCGAGAGCCCGAGAAAACGCTCCCCCTTCGAACCATGAAACTCTCCGTGTCCGATGAGGGAGACAAACCGACCGGCGCCAGGGTGAGCGTGAAAAAGCGGGAAAAGGACCGGCTGGTGTATTCAAAAGAAGTTACGGTGAGTAAGCCCGGCGAGATAATCGAGGTTCCCGACACCGACGGCGTAGAGGTGATGGCGAATTCGGACGGATTTATCCCCAAAAAAATCGTCGTAAACCGCGGCGACGACGAACGCTCGATCAAACTGGAGAGGATAGAGCAGGGCAAAACCATCGTGATGGACAGCATCTACTTCGAGATCGACCGGGCCTATCTGAAAAAAGAATCGCTCGACGTGCTCGACAGGGTCGCCGCCATTTTAAAGAAAAATCCCTCGATGAAGATCGAGGTGAGGGGGCATACCGATTCCACCGGGGAGAGAGCCCACAACCAGCGGCTTTCGGAGCGGCGCGCCGACGCGGTCGCCGAGTATATGATCAAGAACGGCATAAGCCCGGAGCGCCTTTCCGCGGTGGGTTTCGGGGCCGATAAGCCGATTGCGAGCAACGCGAACGAAGATGGGCGGAAGAAGAACAGGCGCACGGAGTTGTTCATCATCCGAAAATAAAACGAAGGGGAAGGTGGTAGCGATGAAAAAAACGGTAAAAACCGGAAAGACGGCGGAAACGGCTGCCGGAAAGAAGGCGGCTAAAAAGCCCGCTGTAAAGGCGAAATCCGCGCCGAAAATTAGATCCGCGCCGAAAACCAAATCGGCGGCAGTGGCGAAAAAGCCTGCGGTGAGGATCAAGCCGACGAAGAGGAAACCTTCTGTCTCCCTTAAAAACCGGGCGAAAAGCGCGCCCTCCCGGAAATCAAAAGGAGCCACCGGCGCGGGAAATGCGCTCCTCGCCGAACTGCGCGCCGCGGTCTCGGATCTGGACGCTGAAGGCATCCGCCACCTCATCCGACAGGCGGCGGTACTGAAGCACAACATGCGGGTGATGAAGGATCATACCGAGCGAAAAAAGATGGCGACGGGGGACGCCGTGCGCAAAGGAGGCGGCGTTTCGAACAAGACCGCCATCGACGTGAAAGAGGCCGACGACAACAGTTCGTTTATCATCATCATCAACAACGCGCGGAACTTTTTCGCGCTCGACGAGATGCGCAAGCTTGTGGCGATCTGTCATGCGGCCGAAAGCGAAACGGACGCGGCGCGCCGGTTGTATAACTGGTTCGCTCAATACAGAAAGGACGTTCTTCTCGATACCGATATCGGCGGATTCGCCGATCCGGCTCTGGGTACGATATATCGATTCATAAAGGGAAAGTATGCGCTGAAGCAGGGGTAGGCGCGGGGCGTTCCCGTAAAAACGGAGGGTGGTCATATGGCACAGGCGCTTTCATTTACGGCAGATGTAGTTGTGGTGGGATCGGGCCCGGGCGGAGCGACGGTCGCGCGGGCTCTGGCGAAGGCGGGCAAAAAAGTGGTGCTTCTGGAGCGCGGGATCGATCATCGTGGGAAATCGTATTACGGCACCTATATCGGCGCGCTCATGTATTCGGACAGAATGAGCCTGCTTTTTACGAAGGAAGGGCTGCAGATCGTCAGTCCCATCATGCTTGGCGGCGCGACCGGCATGTACTGCGGGTGCTCGGCCAGACCGCCGGGGTGGCTGAAGAGGAAATACAAGATCGACATCGACAAAGAGGTCATCGAGACCGAGAAGGAGCTTTTCATAGCGCCGCTACCGGCCGAGCTTCGCGGGAAAGCGTCCACGCGGATCGCCGAGGCGGCGGGCAACCTGGGGTACAAGTGGTTCGCGCAGCCAAAGTTCATGCAGCCTTCCCGGAGCGAGCATTTCGACTGCACGGCCTCGTGCATGCTGGGCTGTCGCTGCGGTGCGAAGTGGAACGCGGCGGAGTATGTCGATGAAGCCGGGGGATACGGGCTCGAAGTCCTGACCGGGGCGCGGGTGGATCGTGTTCTCGTTGAGGGCGGCCATGCCGCGGGAGTGGAGGGGCGCATCGGGATGAAACCCTTTACGGTGCGCGCGGGAACGGTTGTGCTCGCCGCGGGAGGCATCGGCAGTCCCCGCATTCTCCTGGCTTCCGGCTTTAAGGACGCCGGCGTGGGGATGACGATGGATACCACGGTGATGGTGTATGGTTTCATTAAAGACAAGGGGATCGGCAAGGAACCTCCGATGACCTGGTCGTGGGAAAACGACGAGGATGGTTACATGCTCTCAACGCTCATCGACCCGTGGCTGCTCTATCCGCTGGGGGCCGTTCGCGTTGGACTGCGGCACGCGCTCAAATGGCCGCGCTGGGGCAACATCCTGGGAGTGATGATTAAACTCAAGGACGATATTTCGGGCGGGGTGTACCCGAAGTATATCAGCAAACAACTGACGGCGGGTGACCGCCTGCGGCTCTCGAAGGCGGAGGCGGTGTGTAAAAAGATCCTCCTTAAAGCGCGGGCGGATTCGTCGGGCATCTTTACCAGGCCGCTCATGGGCACGCACCCGAGCGGTACCGTGCGGATCGATACCATGCTCGACAAGAATCTGATGACGAGCGTAAAGGGCCTGTACGTCTGCGACGCAAGCGTCTTTCCCGAGTCACTCGACAGGCCGACGGTTCTGACGATTATCGGGCTGGGGAAGCGCCTGGCGGGGCATATACTCAGGCAAAAAAAATGAGGAAACCCGCCCGATCTTTTCGTATTTTACATAACTGGATTCCGCGGTAACGGGGAATCGTGCGCCGCGGGGGCCCGGCGGGTTTTCATTAACTCAATCAGAGGAGGTTGCTCATGGAACGAAGAGGAGTGGTTACTTTCAAGGGGATGCCCGTAACGCTTCAGGGGCGCGATATTCCCGTGGGCGATATGGCCCCGAATTTCACGGCGATCGACAAGGACATGCGGCCGGTGAAGCTTGACTCCCTGAAGGGCGAAATCGTGATCATAAGCGTTGTCCCTTCTCTGGATACCCGCGTCTGCGAACTGCAGACCAAACGCTTCAACGAGGAGGCGGCGAAGCTCAATGTGAAACTGGTGACGATATCGATGGACCTCCCGTTCGCCCAGCGAAGGTTCTGCGATTCGTTCAAAATAGAAAATATCACCATGCTCTCGGATTACAAGGACAGGGAGTTCGGCATGCGTTACGGCATGTATGTCGAGGAGCTGGGGCTTCTGGCCCGCGCGGTGTTCATCGTGGACAGGGACGGCAAACTGGCTTATAAACAAATAGTAAAGGAGTCGGGAGATCAGCCGGATTACGACGCGGTGCTTTCCGAGGCAAGGAACCTTGGCGCCTGAGGGGGCCGTGGTATGGGAATGAGGCGATGAAATAAAGATTTGACACTCGTTGTTACGGACTGTAGCCTATTCCATTATAACGATCAATCTGAATGGGCCGAATGAAACCGAACAACGCATCCGCTCCGTACGGCATTCTCGTCGCGGCGATATTGATTGTCGTAAACACGGCGGTGTATGCGAGAACGAATATAACCCTCACTCCGGCCGGAGGCATTACCATGCCTGCCGGGTATTCGGATGACAGCCTTGAAGTTGAGGTGCAGCAAAAAGCCGATCTGAACGGGCCGATTATCGCCGATTCTCTTGCCATGGGGAATATCACCGGATATCCGGTCGGCAAGGCGCACGTGGGCAGCCTGCCTCATTTCTCTGTCGGGGTTGCCCTGGGCACGGGTATGACCAATATGCGGTATTTCGACGATAGCAGGCCCGAGAGTGACAACGGCAGCCTCCCCGGAATAACGCCCAATCCCGTTCTCCATTTTGCGCTGGGACTGACGAAGGATTTCGATGTTCTCGGTAAGTACTTTTCGCTGTCGGATACAGTGGTAGACCCCGGACTGGATACCGATATCGCCAAGCTAACCGATTATAAACTGCTGTCGCTCGGCGGGAAGCTGCGCTACAACATCGTAAAACGGAAGAAGCTCCTTCCTTTCATTTTCAACTTCGGGGGACTTACCGTATCCGCGGGGGCCGACTTTCAGTATGGCGATATAAGGGTTCAGGGCGATTACGATGCCGATCTGCCCGAAGTCGATGTCAGCATCACCGCTCCCGCGGCTTTCACCGGAACCATCACCACACAGTTCGACGGGCAGTACGCCGCGCGGGCACTGTACAGCATTTTTTCACTCTCCGCTCAGGCGGTGGCCTACTTCGATGTTTTCTACCTTTTTTCTTTTTATACGGGATTCGGGCTTACCGGAAACGTGGGATATTTTAAAATGGATTTTGACGGTGACGGCGTACTGACAACGGATGATCCCGGCTACAACGCGGCGGCGGGGACCGATCAGATCGGCACACTCCTTTTTGAATCATCAAACAAATACCACCCATACTACGCCTTTCCCACCTATCTCATCGGCCTCGAGATCAACCTGTGGGTGTTGAAAGTAACCGGCGAAACCATGGTGAACCTCTACAACCGCCGCGACGTTAACGCAACAGTCGGCGTTCGCGTGCAGATTTAGCTATCGTTCGGGCCGCAGCGCCTTCCATAACAGATCGAATATCTCCTCGATGCGCTCTGTGAGTTTCCATTTCATGCCGTGGTAATACCAGGTATGGATATGGCGATAACAGAGCATGTAGTACATCATTTCGATGATCCTCGGCGTTACCGACGCGTCGATGTCGCCGCGTTCTTTGCCGCGCTCCACAAGCTCGCGAAGTATTGTTTTTACGTCCTCCCGGCGATATGAATGCTCCTGCATCCAGGTGCGGGTGGGAACGGTGATAAACGCCGTGATGGCCACCGCCGGATTGCGCTCGTAAAAGTCCATGGAGACCCGGACGATCTTCCTGAAAATCTCCACGGTATTGTCGAGTCCCTGTAAGCGGGCTGCGAAAAGCCCGGGGAGCTCGCTCATCTTCTCGTCGAGTATGGTGAAGAGGAGGTCCTCCTTCGATGAGAAGTATTTGTAGATGGTACCGGTGCTGATTCCCGTCTGATGGGAGATGTCGCGCAGGTTGACCTGGTGGAAGTCCCTGCGCGAGAAGAGGTCAAGCACCACGGGATAGAGGCGCCGTTTGATTTTGTCCGGGAGCGGATGAAGCGTTCTCCGGCTTCCCGTATCATTTCGAAGGTGCTCTTTCATCTGGATCGGCGTGGTTCTCCGCCCGGCTCAATATTTCAAGCGCTGCGTGTGGGAAAGCGCGGCGCCGGTAACCGGGGGCGTCGAGGGCGGGTGTAGCTCATGGCGGACATTTCGGCAAGGACATTTCGGAACGATACTGTCGCCCGTATTAATAATTTGACGGCGTGCTCCGGATGGATCATACAATGATAAAATGAATTTTATTCCTGATTTTCGGTTGGCGAGGTTGGCATGAAACGTACGGCGGCGCTGTTCGCGTCACTGGTCCCCTTATTCTGTACATCCGGCGCGATTACGACGCTTTCCGTTGAGGCGCAGGAAAAAAAAGTCGTACTTCACTTTTTCTACGGGCGCGAGTGTCCGCACTGTAAAAGGATTGAGCCTGAAATAGAGTCGCTCGTGAAGAGCAATCCCCGGCTGGAACTGAAGAAGTACGAGGTGTGGTATAACACGGATAACCGGGCGCTCCTGATGCGGATGACGGAAGAGCGCGGCAAAAGCGCACAGGGTGTCCCAATCGTCATCATCGGCGCCGACGTCTACCTGGGGTCCGATATGGCGAAAATAAGAGATATTGCAGCCAAAAACACGCGAAAGCATAACTGATCCGGCAGGGGACGGTGACCGGCGCCGGTTCAATTGCGCAATTAAAACTAAATATATTTAAGTATTTATTATCTATTTTATAAACAAAAATATTGACACGGGGGGCGCGCCCGCTACAGTGATTTGAGATAGTTCCCCCTTAAGTTAAAAATTGCGAGGTAGCCATGATTCTATTTAACCCAAAGAAATATGACGGTGCCGACGTCGACCCTGAAACCAGGGACATTTTATTAAAGACGATCGATTTTTTCGAGAAAAAGGGCCTGAAGAAAATCAAGGAGGACGACCAGTCGAGCGTCTGGTACGATGATTTCCTCGAGTTCGTAAAAAAGGAAAAGGTCTTCGCCACCCTGCTCACTCCCTCGGGCTATGGAGAGAGCGACTCGCGCTGGGACATGTGGCGTATCGCCAAAATGAACGAAATTCTCGGCTTCTACGGCCTCTGTTACTGGTATACTTGGCAGGTTTCCATCCTCGGCCTCGGCCCGATCTGGATGGGCGCCAACGAGGAGATGAAGCACAGGGCGGCGAAGCTCCTTAAAGACGGCGGAATTTTCGCTTTCGGACTTTCGGAGAAGGAGCACGGTGCGGACATCTACGGCACGGACATGATGCTCTATCCCAAAGGCGACGGAACGTATGTGGCCCGTGGGGACAAGTACTATATCGGCAACGGCAACGAGGCGGCACTGGTCTCGGTCTTCGCCAAGATGGCGGATACCGGAGAATATGTCTTTTTCGCGGTCGATTCAAAACATCCCAATTACGAATGCGTCAAAAAGATCAGCACCTCGGGCGTGCGGCAGGCCTATGTGGCCGAGTTCGCCCTGCACGATTACCCCATAACCGAGGCCGACATCCTCGCGCGCGGCCAGCTTGGCTGGGACTCCTCGCTCAATACGGTAAACGTGGGCAAATACCAGCTTGGCTGGGCGTCGATCGGCATCTGCACCCACGCCTTTTACGAGGCGATGGACCACGCGGCCAACCGGAACCTTTACGGCAAGTTTGTGACCGACTTCCCGCACGTCAAAAAGATATTTACCGAGGCCTATGCGCGCCTTTCGGCGATGAGACTTTTCGGCCTGAGGGCTTGCGACTACATGCGCACCGCCGGCGAGAAGGACCGCCGGTATCTATTGTACAATCCCATCCAGAAGATGAAGGTCACAATGGAGGGCGAGAGGGTGGTGGGTCTGCTGCACGAGGTCACGGCCGCCAGGGGCTTCGAGCAGGACACCTATTTCGAAATGGCGATACGCGATATCGGCATGCTCCCGAAGCTTGAGGGAACCACTCACGTCAACATCGCGCTGGTCGCCAAGTTTATGAAGAATTTTCTCTTTGCGCCGGCCGAATACCCAGAGGTGGCCAAAAGAAACGACCAGACGAATGACGCCTATCTGTTCAACCAGGGAGCGACCGCGGGCCTGTCGAAGATCACATTCCACGATTACCAGGCATCCTTCGACGGTATCAAGAGCGCGAACCTCGGCATCTTCAGAGAGCAGATCGACGCTTTTAAGGGCTTCCTGGCCAAGGGCACTCCCGATGAAAAGCAGAGCAAAAACATGGATTATATGCTCCAGGTCGGGGAGCTTTTCACGCTTATTCCCTATGCACAGCTCATATGCGAAAACAAGAAGATCTACGGGGTGGATGACGTCATAATCGACGAGATTTTCAATTTTATCGTTCGCGATTTCTCGGCCTATGCGCTGAGGCTCTATACGGGCCAGGATAACAGCGATATCCAGAGCGAGCTGATTCTCAAGATGCTCCGCAAGCCCTCCCAGGACCAGACAAGTTTCAATGCCGTCTGGGAGAAATATGTCTATGCCATGAAGGGACAGTACCAGATGAATCAGTAGCGAAAAGCCGGGGTGCCGCGGCGGTTACGCGACATAAGTCGTCCCGCTGCGGCATCCGGCCTCCCATTCTCAGGGCCGGGCCGCGGATGGGAGAGGGGATGGGGGCCGGGTGCGGTTTCATTAATCTCTTGACAGGCCGGCATATTTTTGTACAATAATTCCCTGATGACGGCCTTTGAAGTGTTTTTAATTAAATTTCTTTACTTTTTTTTCCGATTATATTACAAGTACTACGTATAAGGTGCCTCTCGGCAAGAAAATGAAAGTGATGCTAAGCAGCGAAGCCTCCGTCGGAGGGGGTGGACTCGTTTTCTGGCGGACAGCGGGCCTTGCTCGAAGACATTATGTTAGCGCAAAAATCATTTTTAAAAGGAGTTAAAAATGAAGAGGGAGGTCAAGTCGATTATATTGGCGTTTCTGATGGGGTGTTTGATTCTCCTTGTTGGGAGCGGCAATATAACCCTGCAGGCGCAGGAGGAGGCCAAGAGCACGGCGCCGGAGAAAAAACAGCAGACCGGTCTTATCGAGGACTGGCTGAATGATTTCGAGGCGGCGGAAGACTGGAGGGCGACGGCCACCTCCCCGCTGGGCGACACGAAGATACGTAAAATACCGGGAAAGCCCCGTCCGGTGGACGATAACGGCAATCCCATTGAGTTTCCCAACGAGATCACCGACGATAATGGAATAACCCATAAAAATGAATTCGTACTGGGTGTAAAAACCTATTTTATGGATCGGGGTTTCGATCGCGTCGAGGTGCTTCCCCCCAATGAATACATAATCCGCGGCAAGGCCAAGGAGATCAAGGTATGGGCGCTGGGGAGAAAGTTCCGCCATACCTTGTTTGTAAAGCTTCGCGATTTCAGGGGAAGGCTGTACAAGATCAAGATCGGCAGGCTGGATTTCTGGGGATGGAAAGAGCTTTCGGTCGTCATTCCAGGCTGGTTGCCGCAGTCTGCAAGCTATGCCATGCTTGATAAAAACCTGCACTTCGTTTCGTTCTTCGTAGAGAGCGATAATTTCGAGGTTCCGGGGACGTTTTATTTCTACCTGGACAACTTCAGGGTGATTACCGACCTCTCCGAATTTACCGGCGATACCTTCATAAGGGATACGTGGTAAACGAGAGCAGGGTATACTATCAACGGAGGCATGCAATGAAAATTGAATATAATAAACTGATTCCCGCCCTTGTGTGCGGCATCGCGGTCGTGGTCGCCGGGGTCCTCGCTCCCGACCGGGCCAGTTCCAGACTGAATACCAATGTCCCCGCCGACCTCAGCGAGAGGGAGCTTCGGGCCCTCGTCGTAGAGGACTTCGAGCAGCAGACCGACTGGATCATTGATTCGGTGCCGAAAAAGAACGCCGATGAGAAAAAGAATCCGGTACCGGTGCTCGAGCTTAGATATATAGAGGGCGGCCCCTCCGACCTGATCGAGGAGAAATGGTCCCAGGATAAGAAGGGAATGGAGAAGAAACAGGCCCTGGGCGTCCATTTCAGGTTCAAGTATCCCGGTTTCAACTCGGTGCACCTGCTGCCGCCGCCCGAGGTACAGTGGGACGAGCCCACGAAAAAGGTTATGACCTATGATCCGCGCACGGGGGCGGAGGTCCAGGAAAGGGCTGTCCAGCTTCCCGGAAGGGCAAAGGGTGTTTCGATATGGTTTCACGGACGCGGCAACGACTATACCCTCGAGGCGTGGGTGAAGGACTTCAAGGGAGATGTCCATATTTTAAGGATGGGCTCGCTCAACTTTGTGGGTTGGAGGCCGCTTAGGGCTTTTATACCCGAAAATGTCCCGCAGGAGATACAGTCCTATCCGCAGACCAGGGTGACGAAACTCGTGCGCCTTGTCATCCGCGCGACCCCCTATGCGGGGACGGAAAATGTGTACATGTTCTTCGACCAGCTTAAGGTTCTCACCGATGTATTCGAAGTGAACTTTGACGGGCAGAATCTTCACAAGGCCTTTCAGGGTGGGGCCAAGGGGAGCGCCGATACGACGAAAAAGTAACGAAACACCGGCTTTTACGTAGCCAGCCGCGAACAAAGAGGGTGCCGATCCGGAAAGGGGGCATCCTCTTTGCTCAATAAAGTGCTTGCCAAAATAGTCGCCGGGATATACGCTGTGACCGAGATTTCAGGGTTAGCCGGGCCGAGGCAGTCTCCCTTCCTAAATTATACAGGGGTAGCGGGAGAGGTTGTCTGCCGGATTCAGATCAATCCCTCCCTATAATTCAGTAGCTCGAAACATGGAATTACCCGGGTTGTGTGAACTAAGTCAGGGGGATTTGCTGTTCGTAACGCTAAAAAAAGCGTCGCAATTCGAGAGTTATCGTATAACCGGAATATGCAACGGCCTTCACCGGTCCGCGGCGGAAAGAGGCATGCCGTCTCCGGGTGACACGGTGACCTTATTACATCATGGCAGAGGGTAAGGCTATGGAAAAAGAAAAACTTCTGGATAAAGTGAATTCCCTTTTTAAAGAAGAGTTGTGGGGCCGCATCGAGCCCAAAGATATTGGAATATCAAAATTCAAGATTCTCGACGATCTGTTCAACAGCCTGGTCGGGGACAATCTTTTCCAGGAAATACTTGAACTTTGCAAAAGCCACCTCGTCGAGCACCCGGATTCCATCACCGCGTCGTATCTGGTGGGCCTTATCGGCTACCACCTGGACCGGATGGAGGACAAGTTCCAGCTTCGCAAGCTCATCGATCTCTTTCTCGATCACCACAAGTGGGCGGTGGTCGAACGCATTTCAGAGAAGATCCTGGAATACGGTGAAAACAGGGTGGCGCTCAAGGCGCTCGCGACGGCTCTCGAACGCCTGGGCCGCAATCGGGAGGCCATTCCCGTATGGGAGAACCTGCTGAAAATAGATCGATTCGACGCGGACGTTTCCAAAAAGATCGCGTTCGCGATCATCGAGGACGACCCGGCGAAGAGTATTCAATACATGAAGCTCTCGATCGAGGGCTATATTAAAAACGGTGAATACGACAATATTGTGGACCTCTGGAACAAGCTGGTTTCGGTTTCCTGGGAGGATATACAGTTCTTTGAAAGGATCGAGCGGATGCTGGTTGAGGCAAAGCAGCGCGAGCTGGCGGCGAGCCTTTTAAAAACGCTCCTGCACAAGTATCGCGACGAGGAAAATCCCGACCAGTCCATCGAAATTTTAAAAAAGATACTCGAATACACGCCCGAGGACAACGCGGCGCGACGCGATATCGTAAAGTTTTACGAGAAGAAGTACGGCAACCATTCGCAGTATCAGCAATTCCTCAAGCTGTCCAAGTTCAACAATTTCAAGCATCCCGTACGGCATGCCATCGAGGACTTCGAGAAGAACATCGTTTTCGACAAGGGGAACTACGCCTTCCATCGCTCGTGGGGGGTCGGCAAGATCGTCGACATAAACAGCGAGTATCTGGTCATCGATTTCAGGGGAAAGAACGAGCACCGGATGTCGATCCAGATGGCCCTGCAGTCCATGAAGCCACTGAAGCACGACCATATTTATGTTATGGATTATGAAGACCCCGATGTGCTCGCGGCCCTTTTCAAAGCGGACTTTATACAGTTTTTCGAGGCCCTCATCAAGTCGTATGACGGAGAGATGACGGTGGCCGACATTAAAAAGGAGATGTGCCCGCGATTCATCGACCCGAAGAACTGGTCGAAGTGGTGGAGCCGCACCCGCACGGAGATACGCAAGGATCCGCGCTTCGGGGTTTCCGAGAAAAAGAAGGATATCATCTTTATGCGCGACAAGCCGGTTACTTTCGCCGAAGAGCTGCTCGACTCGTTTATAAACGGGCTTTCGTTCAGCGAGAAGATGAATGTCGCCATAGAGTTCGTCAATAACGTCGAGCCCGACGAGGGGGCGGCGATGGCTCAGTTTTTTATCGATTATTACACCAGGGAGGCCCGCGAGTCGACGCCGACCAAACAGATCCTTTCATACTTCATACTGCGGGGGCTTTCGAAATTCGTCGACGCCAAGAAACTGAAGCTCGATCCGATCAGGACCAAAATCATCGACTTCATGCGTGAGAGCGGCGAGCTCCCCTTCATCTCGATGAAGATCAGCTCCTATGACAATAAGAAGGACCTGGTTAATCTGATCGAAGAGGCCCGCGAGGACTGGCCGAACGTTGTCGCCGAAATATTATTCGAGACTCCCGTGCGCATACACCGCTACATCTTCAACAACCTCATCCGCGCGCATGCGTACAATCCCATCAACGGATTTATCGACAGGGTGATCACCGGGGCCAAGCAGTATCCCGAAATCTTTCTGTGGGTTGCCCGCAATCTTGCCACGCGCGCCTGGGATTACGAGTGGCTTGACTACTCGCGCGAGAGTCTGCTGCTTACCTTCTTCCGGTTGATGAACGAGCTCAAGCGCATCGAGACGAAGGGCAACCGCCTGAAGAACATGGCGCTTGATATCCTGTTCGACAACGAAGGCGCCGTGCTCAAAGACGTCGTCGGCCAGAGCAGGGAGCCTTTCCTCGGCAAGGTGTACGATATGCTGGTGGGAGTTCCTTATGTGGAGGACTCGCATAAAAACAGATTTCTCGCCATCATCAAGGCAAGGTACCCGGAATTCAAGGCATATACCGCGGCGCAGCCGAAGGAGGGCGCGGATGAATGGGTGCTCGACGTGGAGAAGATCTATGCTTCTCCCGAGGGTTACCAGAAAATGACCGACGCGCTCAACCGCATGGTGAAATCGGAGATGACATCGCTTTCGCGGGAGCTCGCCAGGGCGGCCGACATTTCCGGCGACATTCGGGAAAACGTTGAGTACAACGCCCTAATGGAGAAGCAGGCGATATTGAAGATGGCGATAAACAAGCTCGAGGATGAGATAAAGAAGGCCGAGGTTGTGAATCCGGCTTCGATCTCGATCGAGACGGTCAATGTCGGCGCAAACGTCCTGGTGGAGGAAATTGACTCGGGCGAGCGGAACCTGTACACGCTTCTTGGCCCCTGGGACGCGGACTACGAGAAAAAGATCCTCTCGTACCGCTCGCCGATCGGAATGGCGCTTCTGGGCAAGAAGTCGGGGGATGTCATTGACCTGAGGATCGGCGACGAGGCGCGTAAACTGAAAATTCTATCGATAGAGAAATACAGGCAATGAACAGTTACGACGATTATTTCCCCTGCAACGGAAACGAGCTGATGTGCGAGGGCCTGCCCCTCCGGGAAATAGGCGAGCAATACGGAACACCGCTGTATATCTATAGCGAGAGGGGATTTCGCGAACGATATCGCGAAATAGATGGGGCGCTTGCGGGCGTTTGGCACCTCATCTGTTATTCGATAAAGTCCAATTCGAACGTCAACATCCTTCGAACGATGGCGGAGATGGGGTCGGGTATGGACGTGGTCTCGGGCGGGGAGATACGGCGTGCGCGGGCCGCAGGGGTCGACCCGGGAAAGATCGTGTTCGCGGGCGTGGGCAAGACCGACGAGGAGATTTCCGAGGCGATCGACTGGAAGATCCTCATGTTCAACTGCGAATCGTTCGAGGAGATGGAGAAGATTGACGGCATTGCGCGCGCAAAGAAGGTTGTGGCCGATATCTCGGTCCGGGTGAATCCCGACGTAGACGCGAACACGCACCATTACATCACGACTGGCAAAAAGGAGAACAAGTTCGGGATAGCGATCGATCAGCTTCTCGAGCGGCGCGCCTTTGTAAAGGGGCTTGCGGGCCTACGCCTGATCGGAATACACTGCCATATCGGCTCGCAGATCGTCGACATGCGGCCGTTCATCGCGTCGCTTGAGCGGCTGATCGCGCTTATCGACGAGTTGAAAAGGGGCGGCTTTAAGGATATCGCTTACATCAATCTCGGCGGCGGAATGGGGATCCGCTACAGGGACGAGGAATTTTTCCCGATCGCCGAGTGGGCCGGCGAGGTGAAGAAGCGGGTTTCGGCCGCCAAACTAAGGCTCATCATCGAACCGGGGCGTTATATAAGCGGCAACAACGGGGTGCTTCTGGTCAGGCTTCTGTACAGGAAGCAAAGCGCCAATAAGGTGTTTCTTGTCACCGACGGCGGCATGAATGATCTTATTCGGCCATCGCTCTATTCCGCGTACCAGAACGTGCAGAACTGCGTCCGCCGGGATGCGAACGAAGTCGTCGATGTCGTGGGGCCTGTCTGTGAATCCGGCGATTTCTTCGCGAAGGACCGCGAGATAACGCGCTCGGAGCAGGGGGACTATCTCGCCGTAATGTCCGCAGGCGCGTACGGCATGTCGATGGCCTCCCGGTACAACACGCGCCGTCTGCCCGCAGAGGTGATGGTCGGGACCGACGGAAGTGCGCGTCTTATCAGGAGACGCGAAACGTACGACGACATGCTGGCGCACGAACTCCCTCTGTAAAATTAAATTGACAAATACCGTGCGTCATTTATAGGGATGTATCCTTGCCGCGATGGCGGAATTGGTAGACGCGCCAGGTTCAGGGTCTGGTGGGCGTACGCCTGTGAGGGTTCAAATCCCTCTCGCGGCAAAGGTTTTTTTCCTCTTTCAGGCGACATCAGAAAACCCGTAAAAATCAGGTTGTGATCCTCCCCCATGTTCCAGATACAGGTTGTGAGACATATGGACGAACCGGCCGAACGTGGAGAATCCCGCTTCGTCATTGATGATTACGAATCCCCGTGCGAAATGGATGGTGGCGGGCTTTTGCACTGCACCGATGCGTTTAAAAACCTGGAGCATTTTGAAGAAAGCGTTGGTGCGGCGGGCGATCCGTTCGGCGAAATCGGCGGCAGTATATGGCGCTGCCATGCGGAAAGCATGGAGGTCATCGAGCTTGAATCCGGCTTTTACATCCAACCGCTCGCCTCCGCGTCCATGGCGCCACCGTCTTTTCCATCCGTCATCTATATAGATCCGTTCAGCGCGTTCGGCGACGGCAGGCACCCCAGCACGTCGCTGTGCCTGCGTTTTCTCGCGGAGCATGCGGACTCTTTCACCGCTGACGAGCGCGCCATGCTTTCCGTTCTCGACGCCGGGGCGGGTACCGGTATCCTCTCCATCGCCGCGGAAAAACTGGGCGCGGGATTGATCGACGCGGTGGAGCTGCACGGTGCGGCCGCGGAAAACGCCCGGAGAAATGTCCGCCTCAACGACTGCGTCCGCGTCACTGTGCGGCAGGGAGATCTTCTGGCGGTGAGATTCGGTGGGGAGTACGATATCGTGCTCGCCAATCTCATCTCGGACGTTATGATCGCCTGCCTTGGCGTGCTCACTCCGCTCGTGCGCCCCGGCGGTGTCATGATCGCCAGCGGCATTGTAAAAGCGCGCGCCGCGGAGGTCGAGGAGCGCATTATCGACAGCGGTCTGAGGTTCAGGGATATCGCGCTCCTCGATGGCTGGATGGGATATCTTCTGACGCGCTGAGCCGGCGCATTATTATCAGGCCTTTACCACGACCTCGATGAGCTTTTCGACCGGCTCGGCCCCGATGATCTCGATGGTCTCGTTGATTACGGTCTTCGGGACGGAACTGACGTTGTACTTTACCGCGAGCTGGGGGAAGGTTCCCGCGTCCACCATGTCCGCGCGTATCCTGGGGCTTTCGAGCGCGATGCGATGCGCCACGCTGACCGCGGCGGGGCAATACGGGCAGGTGAGCGAGATAAAGACCTGGATGTGAACGTCCCTGGCTATTTTCTTTATCGCTTCGGCCTCCTTCGCGGGGAGTGCTTCTTTTTGACCGGAAACCTCGAAGATGCTCTGGATGAACGAATTGATTTCGTAACCGCCGGGTAGGCCGAAAAAGCGCACGCCGGTGTCGTTGTCGTTTTTATCCAGCAGAACGATCGCGGGTATCTTGTCAATCCTATAGTAGGCGGCCTTGTCGCGGTCCTTTACGAAATCAAACACGACCAGTCCGATCTTGTCGCTGAGCGATGTGAACTCGTTTAAGAATTCGTGGGTCTCCTTGCAGATGCCGCACTCCATTTCCTGCGTGAAATAAAGCAGGTTGACCCGGTCGGCAAGCTTCGCCAGGATATCGCCTATCTGCTTCCTTACTTTGTCATCGAAGATTGCCATACTTCATCCTCCATTCTGTCGTTATGATTCTCTTAGCACGTATTCGCAGGCGGAAAGCGCCGCCTTGGCGCCCTCCCCCGCCGCGATGATAATCTGCTTGAAGGGAACCGAGCTTACGTCTCCGGCGGCGAATATCCCCGGGCGGCTGGTACGGCAGGCGCAATCCACGTTGATTTCACCGAATTCGTTCAGCTCGAGCAGGTCTTTGACCAGTGCGTTATTGGGGATAAGGCCGATCTCAATAAATATGCCCTGCGCGTTCAGTTCGCTGACGGCGCCTGTCGCCCGGCTTTTAACCACGACGTTCTCCACCCGGAGCTCCCCCTTTATTTCAACGACCTCGTGTTCGTACATGACCGTTGTGTTGGCAAAGGCTGAAAACGCATCCACAAGGATTTTGTCGGCGGTGAGTTCGGAGAGGAGCTGGATGACGGTGACGTGTTCGGAGATCTTGGCGAGATCTATCGCGGACTCTATTCCCGAGTTGCCACCGCCCACTACGACGACCCGCTTGCCGGCGAAGAGCGGGGCGTCGCAGATGGCGCAGTATGCCACGCCCTTGCCGGTGAGTTCGGCTTCGCCGGGAACGCCAAGCCGCCTCCAGCTCTTGCCGGTGGTGATGATGAGCGTGCGGGCCCTGAAGGCGCTTCCGTCCTCGATCCGTATCGTTTTTACCCTGCCGTCCTCGATCGAATCGGCTTTTTTGCCCTCGACAACGGCGATTTCGAACTGTCGCACCTGCTCTCTGAATTTCGAGGCGAGGTCGACGCCGGTGATGTAGTTGTAGCCCATGTAGTTCTCGACGGTGGAGGTGTCGGAGAGCTGGCCCCCGAAGTCCATGGTGATCAGCCCCGTGGAGACCCCCTTGCGCATGCAGTAAACGGCGGCCGTCAGCGCCGCGGGCCCGCCGCCTATTATTATAACGTCGTATAACACGTCCTCCTTCATCGGGACCACCCTGTCGTCGGTCCCGGATGTGCCGATACTCAGCTTGAATTCCATGACAACGGACACTCCTTCCGGGTGATGGCGGCGGGCAGGGCCTCCGGAGGGGGTCCGGCCGCACCGCAGAATTATGTTACAGGATTACGCGGGTGCTGTCAAGAAGCGATTGCCGCGGGTAATGACGGCTTTAGTGCGGCTATACATTCGAAAGCGACCGGACCAAAATTTACCTACCCGTAACAATTAGCGGCAATTTTGAATTGAACCGCGCCAGAGCGAGGGTATCTTTACTTACACTAACATATCACCGTGATAGTTAAGCGCGGCTATACAAGGAGCGCCATATGTGCGGCATAGTGGGAATAATCAACACCGATAAAAGAAAGATTGACGGAAGCCATATCCGCGAGGCGATACGAATACAGCGGGAGCGGGGCAACGGGCTGGGCGGGGGTTTTTCGGCCTACGGCATTTACCCGGAGAACCGGGATAAATATGCCTTCCATATGATGTACGAGGGTAACCGGCACAATCCGGTGATCGGCCAGGTCGAAAGCTACCTGGAGAGGAAGACCAGGGTCTACCAGTCGGAGGAAATACCCGTGTACCCGAACGAGCGGATCCCGCGCGGTCCTCATTTCAAGCGATATTTCGTGAAAATCCTCGAGGAACAGATCAACGCGGACCAGACCGAAGAGGACTGCGTGGTCGAAATAGTCATGAACATAAACCGCATGGGCGGGGCCTTCGTCGTTTCGTCCGGCAAGAACATGGGGGTGTTCAAAGGGGTCGGGTACCCGGAGGACATCGCCGATTATTTCAGGATTGAGGACTATGAGGCCTACGCATGGACCGCGCATAACCGCTTCCCCACCAATACGCCGGGCTGGTGGGGGGGCGCCCATCCCTTCACCATCCTCGACAAGGCGGTGGTGCACAACGGGGAGATAACGAGCTACGGGACGAATGTGCGCTGGCTCGAGATGTACGGCTACTTCTGCCTGCTTCAGACCGACACCGAAGTGATAAGCTATATTTACGACAAGCTTACAAGAAAGGACCACCTCTCAATGCGTGACGCCTGCTATGTTATGGCGCCCTCGCTGTGGGAGGAGATAGAGCGCGAGAATGACGGCAAGAAGAAGACCCTGCGACAGATATATGGACCGGCCGTGGTGAACGGACCGTTCGGCATCGTGCTCACGCACGAGCGGGGGGCCATTGTGCTCAACGACAGGAACAAGCTGCGGCCCGTGGTATGTGCGAAGAGCGGTAACACCTTTTACGCCTCGTCTGAGGAGTGCAGCATCAGGCTTCTTTCGCCGGAGGTCGATGAGATCTGGTCGCCGCGCGGCGGCGAGCCGGTCATCATCGATCTGCAGCGGGAAGAGGGCAAGGAGGTCGCCTGATGGCCGACATGAACAACAACTGGAAGGTCATACCGCCGTTTCATCCCGAGTTCGACCTGGAGCGTTGTGATTACGAAAACGGATGCGCCATATGCGCGCACGAGTGTTCGTTCGGCGAGATCGGCCTCAAGCCGGTGAAGGGGCCGGACGGCCAGGTGCGACAGCGTCCATGGGCCAACCTCAGTTCGTGCGGCGCCTGCCAGCGCTGCGTGAAGATGTGCCCGCGCAACGCCATTCATATCGCCTGCCAGCCGATGCACACAAGTCATAATTACTGGACGCCGGATTACGTTAACGCCATCTGGCGGCAGTCGGGCGCGCGCGGTGGTGTGCTCCTGGTCGGTAACGGGGCCACCGGTCCGCAGAGGCGTTATTTCGATCATATGATGTTCGATGCCTGTCAGGTAACCAATCCGTCGATCGACCCGCTTCGCGAACCGATGGAGATTCGAACCTATCTTGGCAGAAAGGCGGAACGTTTCGGCGAGGACATGGGTCCGCAGTTGAAGCTGGAGGTGCCGATCATGTTCGGCGCGATGAGCTTCGGGGCGCTCAATCTCCGTGTCCACGAGGCCGAGGCGCGGGCCACTCGGTCAATCGGCACTTTCTGGAACACCGGAGAGGGCGGATTCCATAAATCGCTTCGCGGATACGGGGCCAATACAATAGTTCAGGTCGCCTCCGGGCGGTTCGGCGTATCGGAGGACTATCTGAACTCGGCCGCGGCCGTCGAGATCAAGATCGGCCAGGGCGCCAAGCCGGGGATCGGCGGGCACCTGCCGGGCGAGAAGGTTTCCGGAGAGATATCGGAGACACGGATGATCCCGGTGGGAAGCGACGCGCTTTCGCCGGCCCCGCACCACGACATCTATTCGATCGAGGACCTCAGGCAACTCATCTTCGCCATCAAGGAGGCGGTCGAGTACCGGGTGCCAGTTTCGGTGAAGATAGCAGCGGTGCATAACGTCGCCCCTATCGCCAGCGGAATCGCCCGCGCGGGCGCCGACATCATTACGATCGACGGTTTCCGCGGGGGAAGCGGGGCCACGCCCCTCCAGATCCGCCAGAACACGGGGATACCGCTGGAGCTTGCCATTGCGGCGGCGGACCAGCGCCTGCGCGAGGAGGGCATACGACAGACGGTAAGCTTGGTCGCCTCGGGGGGAATACAGTGTTCCTCGGATGTGCTGAAGGCGATCTGCCTGGGGGCCGATGCGGTGTATGTCGGGACACCGGTACTTATCGCGCTCGGCTGCGGCGTCTGCCAGCGCTGCTTCAGCGGCAAGTGCGCCTACGGCATCACCACCAACAGGCCGGGGCTGGCCGAGCGCATTGATGTTGATGGAGCGACCGAGGCCCTCGAGAACCTGCTGCATGCCTGGGCGGAGGAGATCAAGGAGCTTATGGGATCGATGGGAATCAGCACCATCGAGGCCCTTCGTGGAAACCGCGACCGGCTTCGGGCGGTGGGCCTGACGGCAGGGGAGATGTCCATCCTCGGAATAAAACACGCGGGCGCATAAGAGGAGTCAATAAGCTATGGTAAGCCTGGACGCCAACGGAATTTATTACAGAATGCTCAACCGGCACGTTCGCGAGGTTCTTGCGCGCGGCGAGCGGGAGGTGTTGATCAACAACGTGCTCGGCCAGCGTTACATCGGAGGGGGGCTGAACGCGAAGGCGCGGATACTCATCCACGGAACGCCCGGGCAGGACCTCGGCGCGTTCATGAACGGCCCGGAGATCGTCGTATTCGGCAACGCGCAGGACGGCACCGCCAATACCATGAACGCGGGAAAGATAGTTGTGCACGGCAAGGCCGGCGAAATACCGGGCCACTCGATGCGCGGCGGCAAGGTGTTCATCAAGGGAGACGTTGAGTATCGGGCCGGCATACACATGAAGGAATACCTCGAGCAGGTGCCCTGCCTGGTTATCGGTGGGACGACGAAGGACTACTGCGGCGAATACATGGCCGGCGGAAAGATCATCGTACTGAACCTCGAAAACCGCAAAGGCTCCCCGGTAGGGCACAGCGTGGGCACCGGTATACATGGAGGGGCCATCTTTATCCGCGGAGTCGTAGAGCCCTACCAGCTCGGCCCCGGCGCCGTCTTCGCCGATATCGACGCCGAAGATATGACGTTTCTTCAAAGCGCGCTCGGCGAGTTTTCCGAGGACCTCACGATCGAGCTGCCCGAAAGCATTTACGGTGAATTCGTAAAGATTACCCATAAAGGCCACCGGCCGTTTGAAAAGTTGTACACCCCGGGTATCAATATTCGTACCGACACGCCCCGGCACCTCAACCTGACGCCTCCGTGCACCTACAGCTGTCCGGCGATGATTCCGACGCCGGTTTATTTCAACCTGATCAGGGATGGGAAGCTGCGTGAGGCGCAGACGCTCATGGACGAGTTCACTCCTTTCAGAATGTCGGTCTGCGCTACCGTGTGTCCCGCACCCTGCATGCAGTCGTGCAGCAGGGCGATGATCGACGGTCCTCTCGAGATTCAGAAACTGGCGCGGGAGTTCTATCCCGATTTCAACCCCCTCCGGGCGAAAACGCGCCGTAAAGAAAGCGTCGCGTTAATAGGCGCGGGGCCGGCGGGCCTTTCGGCGGCGTGGCAGCTCGCCCGGCGCGGGTACGCGGTTTCGGTATACGACGCCGCGGACGACCTGGGCGGCAAGCTTCGCAAGGCGATACCGCGCGAGCGCCTTTCGGACGAAACGCTCGAGAAGGACATACGGCGAATCAGGTCCCTGCCCATAAAGTTCCACCTTAAACAGGCGGTCGACGCGGCGGCTTTCGGGAAAATCCGCGGGGCGAACGACCTGGTGCTCGCCGCCACCGGCGCTCATATATCGAAAACGATCCCCTTCGCCGGGGGTGAGCGGATTCTTTCGGGCCTGAAGTTCCTCGTCGATATAAACGAGGGCAGAAGTATGGATCTGCATGGCAGGGAACTGGTCGTTATCGGCGCGGGCAATGTGGGAATGGATATTGCGTGCGAGGCGTGGCGCCTTGGGGCTAAACGAGTAACGGCGATCGATGTTCAGAAGCCCCTGGCCTTCGGCAAAGAGCTGGACATGGCGCGAAAGCTCGGCACCGGAATACTGTGGCCCCGCCACATCGACCGGCTTGACGAGCGTCGCGTCTATTTCAAGGACGGGACCGACCTCAGGGCGGACGTTGTGATTTTCAGCATCGGCGAGTTGCCCGAATCCTCGTACCTGCCGGAGTCGGTGATGCGCGATGACAGAGGATATGTTATCACATCGGACAAATCGTTCAGGACAAGCGATGTCGCGATATACGCATGCGGCGATTTGTTAAAGCCGGGACTCGTCACGGACGCCATCGGGAGCGGCCGGCTCGCCGCCATGCAGATGCATGCTGCCTGCGCCGAGAAGCCCTTCGTTTATCCGGAGCGGCATCTCGTTCCTCGGAGGAGGATCCAGGCGGCCTATTTCGGAAGTGAATCGCGCGAGCTCGACCGCTGCATAAGCTGCGGAACCTGCGTCTTTTGCGATAAATGCGTCGATGCGTGTCCGCAGCGGGCGCTTTCGCGCAACGGCGAGATATTCACCATCGATTCGGTGCTGTGCACAGGCTGTTTCACCTGTGTCAATGTCTGTCCCAGGGGGGCGATTCAGGGCGATGATGTCGCCGATTTCGCACGGGATACGATGGAGAACGAGGGATAGGAAAAGGGGCGCGGGATGGCACCCCTTCAGGTGTCCTGTTTGATCACCTTTCGAAGGCTCTTCTCAAGATAATTAACATGCAGGATGATGAGCTTTTTGGCGGTCACCCCGTCGCGGGCTTCGATCGCCTCGATGATCTTCACATGATGTTCGTACAGGGCGCGCGAGCTCCCCTTTACCTTGCTGAGCTTCTCGCGGCTGTAGGGAAGGACCCCCCTGATGATAGACGATATGGCCTTGAGCATGTGGGAGAAGATGGTGTTGTTGGTGGCGTCGTACAGATCGTTGTAAAACTCGCCGTACAGCTTCCCCCCCTCCTTGGTCAGAATGATTTTGTCGATTCCCATGGCGTCGGCCCGGTCCTTGAACGCGTAGAGCTTTTTTATCTGTTTTTCCGTGGCGGTTTCCGCGGCGAGTGCGGCCGCCTCGGAATCGATGATCCTGCGCACGGTCAGGAGTTCCCAGATCTTTCTGTGGTCGACGAGAATCATGCCCTCGATGGGAGAGCGGAGCGCGTTGTCCACGACCGATTTGACGTATTTCCCCTTCCTGCCCTGTGATTCTATGAAGCCCTTGGCCTCCAGTAGTTTCATCGCTTCCCTGAGCGATATCCTGCTGATGCCGAAACGCCTGGTCATTTCGAGTTCGGATGGAAGCCTGTCTCCGGGCTTAAGGACCCCGGTCGTGATAAGCTCCACCACCTGGGTTACGACCATGCTGGGTATATCCGGGGCTTTTTCAATCCGGTTTATCGTGATATCAACGCTTTTCGCTCGTTTTTCCATCGCGCTCTCCGTCGGACTTTTTTTATACGGATCAGCTCAGACGCGTCCGGCATCCGAAATATTCCGCAACTTTGTTGAAAAATATATTATTACAAAATTAGTGCAACGGTTAAGCGACAGGTCCGATCCTTTATAATACGGTATAATATATCTCAATCTGTACAATATACAACAAAAACAAAATAAACGAGTCAATTCTTTTGAATACCTTTGTTCGGGCGCGCGGGAAGCCCCTTTTTCTTTACGCTTCTCCCGTGATCGGCCGCGAAAGCGGCCCGCACGCTTGGAATGCTCCGGATACCGGACGCGCAAATCGGAATATCGCTCTTTATTTTCCGGTCCGATCGATTGTATGACGGGCACGGGACGTTCCGATTGTGCGACGGCAATGCGTATTGTAATTGTGTAATACTATATATATGCAATTATGTCAACTAAAAATATTATAGTATGTGTGTGGCCCATCGGACCTCCCATCTGGGCGCCGGACAGGCTAAAGTCGCCGAAATTGGCAGCACAGTCGATTCCGTACAAAAATAATATAAAGAAGAAAATATTTGACAAAAGCGATTGCCGGTAATAAAATACTCTCGGGTTTTGATGAGACTGAATGATGCGTAAAGGAGTGACGCGTCATTCCCCGGAACACATCATCGAGGGCGACATGGAGGTGGGTGCATGATGACGAGGATGAGAAGCGGACGGGCGATCGCAATGGTGATGCTGTTCTTTGTCGCTTTGGCGGCGCTGCCGGTCTACGCTTATTTGGGAAGGAGCATCGACTATATTCCGATCGAGGTTGAGACGATCTCCCGCTTTACCGAAGACAGGATTGCCTATCAGCAGTTTCAGACCGCGCCGAATCTGGGAAGAGATGATTCGCTCGCGAGCCTTTTGATAATAAAAGACAGGAAGATGTATCTTCTTAAAGACGGATTCGATGATCCCCGGATCGTGCGTGCGCAACAGTTAATTATCGAAAAGCAGAGCGCTATCTTAGGGGATGTCTGGGTCAATAAAATCAACGACAAGCCGGATTATATCCGCATCACCGAGCGCCGCATCGAACTCATGAAGAATTTCGGAGAGGAATTCGTCTCCAAGCAGTTCGGGCCGTTTTATATCTCGGTCCGTAACGCGTTTCTCAATAAGCACATCGCGACGTTCAGGCAATTGATGAACGACAGGGCCGAGTCAGGCCTTGTCGTTGAGCGCATCCCCCTTCAGGCGCCGATATATATCGGCGCTCCTAATGAACAGACGAAGTATGCCACCTACGTTATCGGGAAGACCATTGATGAAAGACTGTACTATGCCATCGACGCGGACGGGGACGGCGTAACCGAAACATTTACCGTGAGCATTCCAGACGGGTTCCACTGGGGATACAAGTCGGGCCCCAATATCATCCTCATTTTAAACAATACCGACGAGGAAATCAAGGGGATTATAGGAAAGCTCGCTCACGAGGCGTACTACGGCACGCCGGACGAGGAGAAAAACATCATTCAGACCTTCCCCAAGGATTCGGATATCATACGGCAATTCAACCTCGACGCGGCCGTCAGGGCTTCCGATACCAAAAAGTAAAGTCAAATACCGGTATATGCAATCAGCAGAGCGGGGTCGAAAACCCGCTCTTGGCGTTTTAGCCGGCCCGAATGCCCGCCGCTTTCCTGAGTTCCTCGAGGAGGCGGTAGTCGTTGCCCTCTATCCCTCCCATCGCCACGCGGGGCTTGGTGGTGGGGCCGTGGAAGTCGGAGCCGGCGGTCACCAGAAGGCCGGTCTTCCGCGCATACGAAAGATAAAACTCGATATCTTCCGGCTCGTGATAGCTTGAAACTGCCTCGATGCCCAGGATGCCGTATTCGCGAATTATATCGAGCCATTCCTTTTCGCGCACGAATTTGGGATGTGCGAGGACCGGAACGCCGCCCGCGCTTTTTATCGCCTCTATTCCTTCGGCGGTCGATATGGATTCGAACGGCACATAAGCGGGTTTCCCCTCGAGCAGGTATTCGCGGTAGAAATGGAACAGTCGATTGTCCGCCTTGTCTCCTGTGATGTAATCGTCAAGACGCGGGTCGGAAGCGTTGTTCCAGTTTTCAAGAACCGCACGCATGATGGCGGTTGCGGTCGGCGCGCGCCCTTCCGCGATTTTCCATACCCAGTCTTCATCGAGTGCGAAGCCTATCGCATGGAGGGCTTTTATGCGGTTTTTGGCGACGGTGACGCGGCAGGCGTGGATCTTTTCCAGCGCAGAGTTGAGCCGCTCGTTGGTTTCGTCGATATAATAACCCAGAATATGCTGCTGCGAGCCGTCAACGGGGAAAACCGTGGTTACTTCGACGCCCGGCGCGTACTCGACGCCGTACCGTTCCGACGCGTCCGCGCAGTCGGCGATTGACTCGAGCGAATCGTGGTCGGTTATGGAAATCGCATGAAGGCCCGCCGCGCGGGCGATTGAGAACAGCTCATCGACGGAGTGATCGCCGTCCTCGCTGTAGCGGGAATGCATATGAAGATCGATGGTCTTCATCGGTACCGCGGGCGCGGCGAAGCGCCCGGCCTATTTCCAGTTTTTAATGGTATGAAGGAGTTTTAATCCGTCGTTTGTCGGGAGGAAGTCGAGCGGATCGAGCGGGATGTCGTTGCACCGGATCTCAAAGTGAAGATGGTTGCCGGTCGAAACCCCCGTGCTCCCGACCAGGCCGACTATTTGTCCCTTTTTGACGAAATCACCTTTTTTTACAAAAAGGGCCGAAAGGTGCGAGTATCTCGTGATAAAGCTGTTCCTGTGCTCGATGTCGATGGTGTTTCCGAAGCCTGCAAGATAGATTGAGCACACCACGCGGCCTTCCATCGACGCGCTCACCGGCTCCCCCCTCCGCGCGGGAATGTCCATGCCGGAGTGAAAGCGTCCGCCCCGCAGTCCCAGGACTGACGATACGTTTTTGACATCATCAATGGGCCAGATGAATTTATCGTCGGAGGTCTCAATTGCCGAGCGGGTGACCCCCCTGGCTGACAGTTTCTCGATATGGCCTTCGGAAAAGGGAACAAAGACATAGGTGCCATGGGACATCTTGCGGGCGGGATTTTCATTGATGGCGTGGACTTCGTCGACGGTGGTGCCGAATTCACGGGCAATCTGTACGAGCGTGCCGTTGGAGCTCATCATCGTCCACTTTCCAAGCCGTCCCCTGTATTCCTGAATCTCGGCATTATCGATAAAGACCTTTTCGCGCGCGCCGGCAATTCCAAAGCAGAACAGAAAAATAATAACGCAAATGACGCCTCTCCTCATTACTCGCTCTTTCACATTCAAACTCGAAAGCTTACGCTTTCTGCAGGGCCTGACTAAAACGGTTGACTCTTTCGATGTAATCGCCGAACCGGCGACTATCCCTTCCCAGGATGGCGGCATAATTTATCTGTAGAGCGCCGCCGTGCCCCTGAAACGCCATTTTCTTTCTATCAGCGGGAGCAAAGGTGTCAATAAAAAAAATGATTTCCGCGACCGGCATGAACGATGAAAAAAGGCCCCTGGAGGGGCCTTTGGCAAGCGCTCAAATCGGCGGGTGAAGCCGCCGGAATGCGTTTCGCGAAATCGCGCCTGCCGGAGTCGGGCGGCGCTTTCGCGAATGGGGCGTCAGGCTATGTGAATTTCCCGTTCTTTCGCCGCGGGCCGTATTCCCATGAGTCCGGCGAGTACGGCATTCCAGTTATAGTTTGCCAGCACGTTCCTTCGGGATTTTTCCCGCATGTCGATATAGCCCTCGAGGTCGTTTTCCATAAGGTCGATGATGTATTCGATCGCCCGGACCCATTCGGTCACGTCGGTTGATGAGGCGACCAGGCCGGTCTCGTTTCGAATGATTATCTCCTGCGGCCCCCCCGCTTCCGATACCACGGCCGGCAGTCCGCAGGCCTGCGCCTCGAGGACCGACATGCCGAAGGTGTCGGCGATGCTGGGAAACACGAACATATCGGAACCGGCGTAGACGTCGGGAAGTACCGATTGTTCGAGTTTGCCGGCAAAAACGACCCTGTCGTAGCCGCGCATGGTCTTTTTAATGGTCTCGATGTATGGACCGTCGCCGACCAGGAGCAGGTTGACGTTTTCCCTTTTGGCGGCGAGCCTCTTGTAGGCCTCCAGGAGCAGGTCGAGGTTTTTATCCTTCGACATCCTGCCCGTAAAGAGGATCGTGACGCCGTCGCGGATGCCGAAGCGCTCCATGAGCACGGTTTTGCCGGTGTCCTTCATCGAGAAAAAGTCACAATCGAGGCCGCGGCGGAATATCCTCATTTTGGAGCGGTCGTAGCCGCGCGATTCGATAATGTCCATGTATTCGTGCGTGGGCACGTGGATCTCGTCCATCGAGTTGTAAAACCATATCATCAGCCGCTCGAGGATATAGGGGATGATGCCGTTACCCACGACCGCCTTGGATTGCAGGTAGAAGTCGGTATGATAGATGCCGACCTTTTTTACGCGCAGGATGTTCGCCGCCATCAGTCCGAAAAGACCCACCGGCCCCGGTGTCGAGATGAATATCTCATCGGGCTTGCAGCTTCGAATGAGCTTGAGCGCGCGAATCAGCGCCGGGATCTTCAGCGTGTACTTGTCGTAGTACGGCAGTTTGAACGCGTAAAGGAACGGCAGGTTGACGAAGTTGGGCGGAAGCTCGTCGGTTATTTCCTCTTCGAGCAGGGAGGAGACCAGTTTGAGTTTAAGCTTCTTTTCGTGCGCGAGCCAGCCGAGCTTCTTCAGCGTTACCGAAGGCCCGTTGAGGTCGTTTATGGTGTCGGTGAACCAGAGGATGCGCTTTTCATGGTCGAGTTCACCGCCGGGATACGCGCCGGCCAGAGGCGAAAGGCCCTTCTGCTCGTCGAGAAAAAGGTATTTCACCGGCGAAAAGAAAGGCATGGAAAAGAAGAGCGAGGCGACCCCCTGGCCCGTTTCGATGGATTTATTTCTTCCGCCGGACCCCCCGGAAATTCTGGAGAATGCGGCGCCGATTTTATTCAAAAGCATGATCGTGGTCCTGTTATGGTGTTCATTTTAATGTGTCGAATCGGACCGTCGGGAACGCGCCTCAGCCGCGATCCTTCTCGAGGGATTCGAGATTGAGTTGACTTTTCTCGCGTTTGCTGATGCGCTGATAGAAGTATTCAACCAGCACCCAGAGGAATGCCGAGAGCCAGAATATAAAGAAGATTTCAAGTGCCGAGAATTTCATTGTAATTCCTCCTCTGTCATACTATTAAGCATAATGCGTGCCAGTTGTATTTTTAAAGCTCGTTGTAACCCCTCGTATTTCCAGGGGTTATAAGCGGTAGTGCGGCAGAGGATGGACTTCGCCCCTGTTTGTGGTCTTTTATTAATAACATTGTATCATATATGCAACAGTTCGGACATGTTGCCGGAGGGCACCTTGTCCTGAGAGCGGTGGCTTTTCGTGTTTAGGCTGTCCGGGCGGCGGAATGAATGCGGGGATTCTCTTCCAAAACAAGCGTAACAATGGGTTACAAGCCTTCGTTATGTGTTTTGGTAACTCTGTACAGGAGGAATCGGATCAACCGACACGATATTCCGTTCCGAAAAAGCATATCCGGACAATGTCCCAGAACCCGTTCATGGTTTCGACGTTGCGGGCGCACTGCGGACTCAACACCGCCTGGCGCAACGGGCTTTCAGGGGTCTGTGGCATTCCCGCGAGAAAAAGGGCCAGGTCGTTCCAGAAGGGATTGAAATAGTACAATCGACACGTTAACTGGTACCGGAATGATCATTTTCGGTCAAAAGGTTAATACTATTGTATGTTTTTAGATGTTTTTTTATTGACAAAAAAGAGAATCGTCGTTAATTAACCGATCAATTTAATCGCTTGGTTAATCATTGCCGCCTGTCAGACCCTCCATCGATTGAAGATCGGATAGATGTTCCGGGCCGGACAGTACGCCAGTCCGGCGGGTTGGTGCCGTCGTATAATAAAGGCACAGGCTGGGCGGATTTACGGGCCTTCCGGAGCCAAATATATAAAGAACGGGTTAACGTGATGTTAAACACCGATCAGATCCAGACGCGGGAGCGCATACTCCAGGCCGCCAAAAAGGAATTTGCCGAACGGGGATACGATGGAGCGCGGATGAGCTCCATCGCACGGCGGGCCGGGGTGAATCAAGCCCTTATCCATTATTATTTCGAGAACAAGGAGCAGCTATATGTCCGCGTTCTGCACCTCATCCTCGGTGTGGATAGGGAGCCCGAATTCAAGAACGAGGCCGCTTTCGAGGCCCTGACCCCTTCACAGCGACTGTACATGGTGCTCTATTTTCTCGTGCACACGCATCTTCAGGAGTACGACCGCGATTTCAACCGCATCATCGCGATCGAGCTGGCGCAGGGGCACCGCCATATCAGGGAGATCGTGGCGCGGTATTTCATCCCGCGGATGGAGCGCATCGAGAACACCATCGAGGAGGGGATACGCTCGGGCGAATTCGAGTGCGAAAATCCCATGCTCTTCGTGCTCAGCCTCATCTCGTTCGTCATCAATTATGGCGACCGCGAGAACTGGGAGGGCACCCCGTGGTTTGAGCGCATATACGGGCAAGGTTACAGGGACCGGGTGTTTTCGTTCCTTGTCAACCATACCTTCAAGGCGCTTTGTCGGTCGGGGAGAGGCCATGTCATCCCCTCCATCCCCGAAAAGGAGATGGAGGTGCTGAAAGATATCGTAGAGAAGACCAATTCCGATAGAAGAGGAGAAATCCGTGCATAAACAATTAAGGATTGGGGCCGTATTAGGTATTATCTGCCTCCTTCCGGGGGGCGCGCTCCCGGTCAGCGGCGAGGAAATGTCCGCAACGGGCGCCGAGAAAACGGCGACGATCACCATCGCCGGACACGTCATTACGCTGGAGCGGGCGATAGACCTCGTGCTCCGGAACAATCTTACGTTGCAGTCGGCGAAGTACAACGTGATTATGAGCGATAGCGACTACGAGCGTTTCAGCGGTAAATTTTCCCCCTCGCTGAACCTTGAGGGCGGGTACGCAAACCAGAAATCGCCGCCCACCGGCATGTCGGCGTTCACCGGAGACAGGCAGTACCAGTATGACGCGTCGGCTTCGATCTCGAAACTCTTTTCGAGCGGTACGACCATTTCGGCCGGGGTGAAAGAGGTGTTCTTCGACGCCAACGATCCCGGCGTACCTGCGTTCGGTATCGAGAAAACGCCCGCCTACCATAAACCGTCCCTCTTCGTGAGCCTGCAGCAGGAGCTGCTCCGCAACGCCTTCGGGCGCGGCGACCGCCTGCAGAAGGAGATGCTTAACAGCGCCGCGCAGATGCAGCGCGCCGCGATCATTAACGAGCTCTCGGGCCTTGTGGTCTCAACGCTAATCGATTACTGGACGATCACCGTGCAGAAATCGGCTGTGGAAAACGCCCGCCTCGAGCTTGAATCGGCGCGGCAGGTGCGCGACATCATCGCGCGTAACGCGCGCTACGGACTCGGCGAGCTGTACGATCTCAACCAGTACAACGCCCTGGTGGCATCGAGTGAGGCCGGGCTCGATGCGGCCGCCCAGCGCCACCGTGAGGCTGTGCGCAAGCTGGTGCGGACCATGAACATGCCGGCGGACACGAAGGTCGAGGGCGTAACAGACCTCGTGGACGCGCTCCCCGCGCTCGACGAGGACGCGGCGGTGAAGACCGCCTTCGAAAAGCGCGTGGATTACCGGAACGCCCGCCTGATGCTTGAGAACGCCGACCGGGAGCTCGGTTATCATAAGAACAACGCGCTCCCCTCGCTCGTCATAAGCATGGGGCTCAACACGCTCGGCCAGGATGAAAATTACAGCCCGGCCATGCGCGACACGGCCTCGGCGAAGTATCCATCCTGGGAGGCGCGAGCGAAGCTTACGTATCCGCTCGACGACCGCGAGTTGAAAGTCAACCTCCGCAACGCCGAGCTCAGGCGCCGCCAGGCCGCGATCGACCTTGACAGGACAAAGCTCGAGGTTCGCGACGACGTGCTGAATTCGCTCGAGCGGGTCAGGCTTCTGCATTCGTCGCTGGGCAAGGCGCGTACGGCGCGCAGCGAGTCCGAGTTATATTATCAGCGGCTGCTGGCGCGCTTCAGGCAGGGCAAGGCGACCGCGGTGAACGTAAAGTTCGCGCTCGACGCGCTGGTGCAGGCGCGCCAGGGCGAGCTCGAGGCGCTGGTGCAGTACAACGTGACGCTGCTCGGTTTCGACCTCGCCAAAAACGAGATATTCGACCGGTACAACGTGGATGTCGAAAAGTATATTCGGGTCGGCAAGGAGTAATCGGATGAATATCGCACAGTTTTCGATCAAACGCCCCATCTTTATAAGCTGCCTGGTCATATTAATGATGGTTACCGGCATGATCGGGTTGAACAGGATGGGAGTCGACCTGTTCCCGCCCATCGATTTCCCGGTGGTGACCGTCACCACCATCTATCCCGGCGCCACGCCGGAGGAGATAGAGAAGCTCATCTCGAAACCCCTGGAGGAGCAGGTGAGCACCATTTCGGGCATCAAACGGCTCTCATCGAGGAACCTCGAGGGCATATCGATCGTCGTCGCCGAGTTCACCTACGAGACCGACGTCAAATACGCCGAGCAGAAAATGCGCGAGAAGGTGGCCCTGGCGCGCAACAACCTGCCCGATGACCTCGAGGACGAGCCGCTGGTGCGGCAGTTCGATTTCACGAACATGCCCGTGCTCACACTCGCGGTGATGGCCGAGCTTCCCCCGGCTGAGATGTACGACCTTGTAAAGGAGAAAATCAAACCGCTCATCGAGCAGGCCGACGGCGTTGGGGAGGTTGTGATCTCGGGCGGCACCCGGCGCGAGATCCAGATAGAGCTGGACCGGGCCAAACTGAACGCCTACGAGATCCCGGCGTCCACCGTCGCGGAGAACATACGAAATTCGGGGGCGAATGTTCCGATCGGCAAGTTTGACCGCGGCGGGCAGTCCACCATCTTCAAAACGGTCGGTGAGTTCAACGCCATCGAGCAGATCAGGAAGTCGGTGGTGAACTTCGCAGGCGATGTGGCGAACGCGGTGACCGTAGACAGGATCGGCACGGTGCGCGACGGCACCGAGGACATCGCAACGCTCACCTATCTCTACTATCCGGTGAAGGACAAAAAGAAAAAGTCGTTTTTCGGCAAAAAAGACGGGAAGAAGGCCGAGAAGGAGACGCGCCCCTGCATCATCCTCGACGTCTACAAGCAGTCGGGGGCAAACTCGGTGGCGGTTGCCGACAGGGTCGTGAAGCGGATCGACCGGGTCAACGAGGTCATCAGGGCGCACGCCGGAAATCCGCGCCTCGTGTTCGTGTACGATACGGCGAAGTGGATACGCAGCAATATCGCGGACGTTCAGGAGACCATGATCATCGGTATCATTCTCGCGGTCATCGTTGTGTATTTTTTCCTGGGGAACGTCCGCTCGACAATTATCACGGGAATCGCCATACCGAACTCCATCCTCGGGGCCTTTGTCATCATGTATTTCATGGGGTTTACCATTAACATCATGACGCTCATGGCCCTTTCGCTTTCGGTGGGCCTGCTCGTGGACGACGCGATCGTGGTACGCGAGAACATCTTCCGAAAACTCGAATCGGGCATGCCCGCCTTCAAGGCGGCCGCCGTGGGCACGACCGAGGTGATGCTCGCGGTGCTCGCCACGACGCTCACCATCATCGCGGTGTTTCTGCCGATCGGATTTCTGCAGGGCATTGTGGGCCGCTTCTTTCACCAGTTCGGGCTTGCGGTGGTGTTCGCCATGTGCATCAGCCTCTTCGACGCGCTCACGGTGGCGCCGCTGTTGTCCGCGTATTTTGCGGGGACCGGCGCCAAGGCGAAGAATCGCCTTGTCGTCTGGTTCGACCGCCTTCAGGATCGCATCGACGGGCTGTACGCGAAGGTCCTGGCATTCAGCGTCAACCGGCCGATCATGGTCATCGCGGCGACCTCGCTTGTCTTTTTCCTGAGCATAGGGGCTTTCGGCGTTATAGGCAAGACGTTCAGCCCGGATGCCGACGAAAACGAGGTGATGATCAACTTCGAGATGCCCTCGGGCGCGAGCGTCCATGGAACGATGGAGGTGGCGCAAAAGATCGCGGAGAAGATGAAGGGCGTCCCCGAAATAGACTACATGACGATCAAGGCCGGTAACGATCAGGGCGAGTACAATCTGGGCGTGGTGGGGGTGTTTTTCGTCACCCGGTCCGAGGGCAGAAAGCGCCACAGCGTCGAGGTCAAGAAGGATATACGAAAGCTGCTTGAAGAGTTCGCCTTCGTGCAACCCTCGGTGGACGAATACAACGCGACTGGCGGGGGGACCGAAAAGCCGTTCATCCTCAACATTACGGGTGAGGACCTGGGTGTTTTACAGAATTATTCGGTCGCGGTCGTCGAGCGGCTGAGGAAATTCAAGGACCTCGCCGAGGTTTCCTCCAGCTATAAGAAAGGAAAGCCTGAATTCCAGGTGGTGCTCGATAATCAGCGGATGCAGGCTCTGGGCGTGAACCACAGGATGGCGGGGATGGAACTGCGCTACCATGTGGAGGGCGGTGTTGTGGGCAAATTCCGCGAGAGGGGGCTGGAATACGACGTACGTATGCGCCTTAAGCCCGAGCAGCGCGACCTCAGGCAGACCTTCCACGAAACGCGCGTTCCCAACGTACAGATGGAAATGATACCCCTTTCCGCGATCGCGATGGGAAAGGACGCGGTTGGCCCGGCGAAGATACTCCGGCAGGACCGTGCGCGCGTGGTCCAGGTTATGGCGAACATCGCCCCGGGAGGCGCGGTGGGCACCGCGATCGAGGAGACGCGGAAGCTCCTCGAAAAGGACCTGCCAATGCCCGAAGGTGTGGGGTACTCGTTCGTGGGCCAGGCGGACGCCTTCGAGGACATGGTGTCGAACATCATGTTCGCCTTCATGCTTTCGCTCCTCTTCATCTACCTGGTGCTGGCGAGTCTTTACGAGTCGTTCATCACGCCGGTAACCATCTTCATGGCGCTGCCGCCGGCGCTCTCCGGCGCGTTCCTCTCGCTCTTCGTTACCGGGCTCAACATGGACATGTTCAGCATGATCGGCATCATCATGCTGCTGGGGCTGGTCACCAAGAACTCGATTCTGCTGGTGGACTTCGCCCTGGTGGGGGTGCGTTCGGGGCTCGAGCGCAAGGAGGCGATACGGCGCGCCGGCATGGTGCGGCTGCGCCCCATCCTCATGACCACCTTCGCGATGCTCGCGGGGACGCTGCCGCTCGCGCTCGGAGTCGGCGAGGCGGCGCAGTACCGGCAGAGCATGGGCGTGGTCATCATCGGAGGTCTCATCATCTCGACGCTCATCACGCTCATCGTTGTGCCGGCGGTCTTCGAGTACGTGGACCGCTTCCGCGAGGCGATAGAAGGCCGGTTTCGGCCGGAGGAGGCGGTCGCGGGATCGGTGAAGGACGCGTTCGATAACGGCGTGCAGTTCGCTCCCGCGGTCGAGCTTCCTCCCGTCGCGCGGATAAAAGAAAAGTTGAAGGAAAAAGTGAAGGACCGCCTGAAGAAGAGGAAGTGACGCGGCGACGAAACAAGACTCGCATAACACACTGAGAAAACGGGGCCGGGAGGCCCCGTTTTTTTGCGCGCCAGCGAGCGAGGTCACGTGACCTCGCTCGCTGGAAAATGATCCATGAAAAATCATGTTCGTCATATTATATGACAGACAGAAAAAGGTGATTAATGCTATTGATCGAGGATAGACGATGATCGGTTGTGGCTTGTAAACAACGCATTCTGGAAGGTGGCCATGAACAAAAGTCTGCTCCTGGGTCTCGCCGTTATTGTCTGTCTGTCCGCCTGCCCCCTCTCCGCGGCCGAGAAGATGCAGGTGGCGGTACTGGAGCTCCAGCCCAGGGGGGTATCGAAGATCGTTACCGGGGCGGTGAGCGACATCATCCGCTCGGAGATGGTGAAGACGGGCCTCTTCACCGTGGTGGAGCGCGCCCAGATGAACGAGATACTGAAAGAGCAGGGCTTCCAGATGACCGGCTGCACCGACCAGGCATGCGCGGTGCAGGTGGGAAAGCTCCTCTCGGCGCGGAAGATCCTGGTGGGCGAGGTCAACCGGGTGGGAAAGGCTTTCATGATCACGGTGCGCATAGTGGACGTGGAGAAGGGCGTGTCGGAGTTTGCGGCGAACGAGAAAGCGGAGAACGAGGACGTGCTGGATAAAGCCGGCGCCGGCATAACGCGAAAACTCGCGCAAAATATAGTGGAAGGAAACGAAGAGTACTTCGTGGAGCGAAAGACCCGCTCCGGCTATTACACCCGGGCCATCGTGCCGGGCTGGGGGCAGTTTTACGCGGACCGGGACACGAAGGGCTATGTGTTTCTGGGGAGCTTCGCCCTGTCGGCCGGTTTCGCGGTGTTCAGCTACATGAGGTATTCCGGGGCTGCCGACGACTACAGTTCCGTGCCTCGGGGGGCGCCGCAGAGCGAGTTCGATTCCAAGTACGACGCCAAGGTGAAGGCGGCCAACCTGTTCATGGTGGCCGGGGGAATCACGGCGTTGATGTACGCGGCGCACTGGGTGGACATTCTCTTCTTCTCCAAGCCCGAGTTCGGGGAGAAGTCGGCAGCGCGTGGTGAAGAAGGCCCGTTTCGCCTGGACGTGGTGTACTCGAACGCCAGCGGCCCGGAACGAATTGTGTACGGGAGCGCGGTGGCGAGGTTTTAGGGAGCATGCGGAATGGTGATGGAAGGCGTATGCCGCTGCGGTGATGGGCGACTTTATATACGCGCAATGATAAAGATGTTCGGGGAAAGGAAATAACCAGGAGGAAGCTCATGAAGAAACGAGTATTCCGGATAGTGATTCTGCTCGGCGTCGTTGTAAGCCTGTGCCGCTTTGACTGCGGATTGGTAAATACGGCACGTGACAATCCTAACGATAGCTCCAGCGGTGGGTACCTGGAAAGCCGGATGGCCCTTTCGTTGTCAACGGGGGAGGTTATCAACCGGGATGATATTTGGTCCTGTCAGTATGGGAACAGATGCCAACCGTCGTTGATCACTCTCGTTTTCAATGTTACCAACAACGGCTCCGGTCCCCTTATACTCAGCGGGACGCCGAGGGTGTCCTTGGCCGGTTCTTCGACCTATACGGTTCTCCTGCAGCCCAGCGGCATCATTGCGGCCGGGAATACGACATCGTTCGAAATCAGGTTCAACTCCGATTGCGCCCATGTTAACAGAAGTACACTCGTTTCCATTCCCACGAATGACGGCACGTTTACATTTGAAATAGAAATGGTCCATGTCTGTGTCAATCCGGGCGGTGTTGGATCGCGGCCACCACCCTGTGATGTTCAGACATGTGACGGTGAATGTGTAAACCAGGTCGTCTGGGGGTCGCCCTGTCAGGCCCTGTAATGGGGACAGGACGTCATGTGAAAATCCTCGTCGGGCCGGGAGATTCACCATAGTGTAAGCGGGCGAGATCGCGTGACCATCGCCCGCATAGTAAATGTTAAAATCAATCATTTGAAAAACCATCGCATTCATCGGCGATACAACACCATGTGTTTAGGCCCAAGCCGTGTTTAATCCATTGCCGTTCGATGTATGCGACGTGTCGCATACAATCATCGCGGTCGCGAATGATGTGGTCGTGGAACGACGATTGCCATCCGCAGGCGGGGTCCCGTGACCCCGCCTTCGATAAAACGTAACCCCACCTTCGACTGCCGGTGAGGAGAAAATAATCATTATAATCTTAGATTTCCCTCCCCTCGTCAAACTGTTTGACAGACAAATTCTCTGCCGTATGCGACCCTCCCATTTGTCGAGCCGTAAATACCGGAGCCTGCGTCGATCGCCGAAAAACAATTACCGGGGCTCGTGGATACTACCATCCAGTGCTTGGAGGTAGCGCGGTGAAAACATATCGAATTACAGGAGTATCGGTGCTGGCGTGTCTGCTTGTGCTTTCATGCAGCGGTAACGTAACGCTTCGTAAAACCGAATACCGGAAAGTGGAAAAGGTGCATGCGGTGTGGAAAAAGACGGCGGATATAGAATTTAAAACTATCGGAAGTGTTATTGGCGCGAGCCTGGTCGGGCTTGGAGGTTTGCTGACGGTGCCGGCCGGGTATGCGATAGAAAGGGCCTCGACGGGGAGTGTGGAGGACAAGCGGATCGTTCCGGACCTCGGCGAGCTCGTTCTTAAAAAACTGGTCGAGGCGGCCTCGGCACAGATGCCGGCATGGCCGCCGACGGTGCTCGAGAAGCGGCCCGTCGGGAAGAAATACGAGAACAGGGACGAATCGGTACTCGTTGTCGAGGTGTCGCAGTTCTGGGTAACCCTGTATGGAGGATTGACCATCACGACCAGGGCCACACTGTATGACAAAACGGGAAAAAAGATATGGAGCAGGGATTTCTGGTACAGATCGCGGGATTTCGGGGTCAAGAAATCGCTTCAGGAGTATTCGGCCGATCAGGCGAAGCTATTGATAGCGGAAATGCCCTTCGCTGCGGAAAAGATCGCGCTGGAACTGGCGAAGGATTTGAAGAAAGTGAAGGATGATACCGCCGGAGGAGACCGGTCCCGCGTCAACGGAAACGATGCCGATGAATGAGCGCCGGTGATATTTGTATCGACAAAATCGCGCTTGGATGTCACAGATCAAGCTTTCGAGGTGTATTGATTGAACACCGCACACCATCCCCCGGTCAAGCTCGCGATCGTCGACGACGACGCCGGCTACCGCGCGTCGCTGCGCGAGCTCCTCGGCGGGGAAAGCGAGATAGTGCTCTACCGCGAGTACGACTGCGGGCGCGATTTCATCCGCGACATCGGTTCGCCCTTCAGGCCGGACGTGTGCCTCATCGACGTGGTGCTGAAGGACATGTCGGGCGTGGAGTGCGCGAAGCGCCTGCGCAAAAAGCGCCCCGAGGCGCGCATCATCATCATGACCGCCTATCCCGAGATCGAGAGCTTCAACGAGGCCCGGAGCATCGGGGCCGATTACATCGAAAAGAACTCGCGGTCCGAGGCGCTATTGAAGAAGATCATACTCTCCACGCTGCCGGACCACCGCAAAAGCATCTTCTCGATCGATTCGTCGCTCCTCAGCGAAAAGAGCGTGGGGCTGATGCGCGAGCTTCGCGAGGTGCGCAGGCGCTACGAAACGCTTTCTCCCGCGCAGGCGCGGATACTCGAGATGAAGCGCTCGGGGATGTCGGTGGACGAAATCGCGGCCGCCATGGGCGTACACCGCGGCACGGTCGCGACACAGCTCTCCCGCGCGTACGAGAAGCTGAACCTTCCCGACCTGATGGACTTTATCGACGGGGACTGAGCCGCGGCCTGAGCGATATCATGGCGAGAGTGCCCTTTCCCGGCGACGAGAACACGTCGAACACGGCGCCCGACACCCGCGCGATCTCCCCGATGAGGCCGAACCCGT